>JAHFBU010000159.1 GCA_023249795.1 Syntrophaceae bacterium | reverse complement strand
CGGCCGCATCGGCGCCGTTGGTGACGCCGGTGACCGCATATCCTTCCTTCCGGAGGCTGTGTATAATATGCTTAAGCGTTATTGCCTCATCCTCAGCGACAAGAATCTTCAGGCCCATTTCCCCCCCGGAAGCGTAATCGTAAAGATCGTACCCTTGTCTTCATGACTCTCGACCGTTATCCTGCCATTGTGCTTCTCGATGATATTGTAAACGATCGCCAGGCCGAGACCGGTGCCGCGTCCTTTGGTTGTAAAAAACGGATCGAAGATCCTCTGCATATTCTCGGGCGGTATCCCGGCGCCGGTGTCGGCTATTTGACATACCACGGTATCCTGTTCAGCCGTTATACTGATCGTGAGCTTGCCCTCGCCGTTCATCGCCTGCACCGCATTGGCGAACAGATTGATGAATACCTGTTCCATGAGATGCCTGTCCGCCCGCAGGTAAACGGCATTAGAGGATTTCAGTGAACAGATGACCTTCCCGATTTCACCGGTGGCCGTCATCTGATGAAGAATATCATTTATGAGCTCAACGATATTTATCAGTTCCAGGATAGGGGGTTTTGCCCTGGAAAATTCAAGCAGATCGCTTACAATCCGTTTGACCCGAAGCGTCTGCGAGTAGATGTCATTGACCGTCTCTCTGACAATGCTTGGGCAGTCTGTCCGGCCGCCGACCTCCTTCGACAGGATCTGTGCTGAAAGGTATATATTATTCAGGGGATTGTTTAGTTCATGCGCGACACCTGAGGCAAGAGTCCCGATGGACGCCAGCTTCCTGTTCCGGAGCAATTCCTCGTTCTTACATTCGATCTCCCGGTCCCTCTCGATCAAGTCGAGTTCCATTTTGTTAAAGGCGTCGATCAGCCTGCCGACCTCATCCTGTTCGTGCGGGACCAGAAGCGAGGAAAAATCGCCCTTTCCGGTCTTGGCGATTGCATCGGTGATCATCTTGATGTGGTTAACGGCGCTACGGCTGACGATGAACAGCACGCTGAGCCCTACCAGGAGAAAAAGCGGCAGGAGGACGATGGCCGCCGTCTGGGCATATCCGATAACACGTTCAACATTCCCCCTTGCGGAACTGTCAAGGTCCTTCGATATCGTGAGAATCTCCTCGCCTTCCTTGCGCAGTGCCAGGATCTCGGCTTTCAGTCTGTTCAATGATTGAATGATCGGAGCGTCGGGTTTCAGGCCATGGACATTGACCAGAATTTCAGCATTGACCTGAGGCTGTTCAAGAAATGTGGCCTCAATGATCGGCCAATAGGGCTGTTTTGTCCCGGCCGACTTCCTGATGCCTCCGAGTTCGTCCTGAATCATATGGACACGGCCTTCGATGGCAGTGAAATTTTCCCCGTATTCGTCAATCTTACTGTTGAGGTCCCGAAGCTTTCCGGTGTCGTAGGTGAGCCGGTTCTCCTTAATGATCGCGGATATTTCCCCAATGTACTGATGAACACTGCGGACCTCTTTTGCCTCCCGGTAGAGCAGAAAATTCTTTTCATGTCGCCTGAGCTGGAGGGTCTTGCTGCGGAGGCTGTCGGAAAGCTCGAGGTACCGTATCTCTTTCCTGATTTCCACAAAGCCCACATATTCAGCAATGGCAAGGGCGGCGATCAGCGTCGAACTGATAAGGAAGCTGAGCATGATTTTTTTCTGCAGAGACATTACGCTATATCCTTCTCCATTCTGTCGGCGGCCGGAAGCGTGTGCTACTTCCCCTTTCCGCCCTTCTTTTCAAGGGTCGAGAGGATCTCGCCCGTTTTCCTGAGCTCATCGCCATAGCCCCCCCAGTTTCCCTGCCGCAGATATTCCTGCGCCTTCCGGAAGTGGCCGAGGGCCTCGATGGCCGTCTGCCGATCGCTCTGTTCCGCGGCGGCCGGCGCCTTCGTTCCCTCCGCAAGCCGAAGTTCACGATCCTTGATCGGCCCCCCGCCGAAGATTTTCTGCAGGGCGAGGTCGAGGGTCTCCTCCATGGCGATCATGTTCCCGTAGGCCACGATCACGCGTTTGAGTTCGGGGAGCTGGCCGTTTTCGGCGGCGAGGTAGAGCGATTCGACGTAGAGGATCGACTTCTCGATCGGGATCGCAAGCAAACTTCCCCGGATCACGTTCGACCCCCGCTGCTGCCAGAGCGTCAACTGCTGGGAGATGATCGTATCCTGGTCGATCCGCGCCTCAATCTGCCGCGGTCCATAGACCAGTTTCTGCTTGGGGAATTTATAGACGATCACCTTCCCGTAATAGGGGGCGTCGCAACGGGCCGCCATCCAGGCGGACATGTTGTCCTTCATGCTGGGCGTGAAGGGGGACAGCAGGATAAACTCCTCCTTCTCCGTCCCGGGAAGCTTCATGATCGTGTAGTAGGGGTCCATGGCCTCCTGCCCGCCGCCGGTGACCTGTCTTCCGGGGATGGACCAGAGGTCTTCCTTGTTGTAGAAGACCTGTGCATCCTGCATGTGATAGGCGCGGTACATCCGTGCCTGGATTGCCATCAGCCCCGGCGGATAGCGGACATGGCTTCGGAGCGCCTCCGGCATCTCGTCCATCGGCTTGAAGGCGCCCGGAAAGATCCGGCTGTAGGTCTGCATGATCGGATCGGTCGGGTCGCTGACGTAGAGCTGTATGGTTCCGTCATAGGCGTCCACCACCGCCTTCAATGTGTTGCGGATATAGTTGCCCATCTGAGGGGTCGGTTCCGAATAGGGGAAACGGTCGGTGACCGTGTAGCCGTCGATGAACCACAGGAGGCGCCCCTCCGGCGAGATGACGAGATAGGGGTCCGCGTCCAGGTGTGCAAAGGGGACGACCATGGAGACCCGCTCCCGGACGTTCCGGTGGTACATCACCCGGCTTTCGGCGGTGATATCATCCGACAGGAGCATCGTCATGGAGCCGAAGCGGACCGCAAAGATCAGCTTCCTCAGGAAGGAGAGGGGAACGCCTCCCTTGCCCTCGTAACGGGAATAGACGTTCTTGTCGCCCACGGGGTAGTCGAACTCCGGCATCTTGGTCCGTACGAAGACATATTCGTTGGAGTTCTCGCCGAAGTAGATCTCCGGGCGCGTGACCGTAAGCGGCGTGGTCGAGACCGGGGGGATGTCCTTGATGAAGAACTCCGGCAGCCCCTCGGGCGAGACGCGGTTCACCGGACCCAGAACGACGCCGTAACCGTGCGTGTAGGCGAGGTGCTCGTTGACCCAGGTCCGCGACGGCAGCGCCGGATAGGAGATCTCCCTCGGGGAGAGCATCACTTGCCGGGATTCGCCGTTGATCTTGTAGCGGTCGTTGTCCACGCCGGTGAACTTGTAGTAGGTCCGCATCTCTTGGAGCTGGCTGTAGGTCTGCAGGAGCGGCGCATGGTTCCACAGCCGGATGTTCTTTATGGTGAGGTTGTTCTTCTCCAGGTCCTTTGCCGTCAGATTGTCTTCCGTCGGGAATTCCTTTTCCTCGATCTGCGTCAGCCCGTAGGCAAGGCGGGTGTATTTGATGTTCTTCTCCAGGTAGGGTTTCTCGGCGACGATCTCGTTCGGAATGACCTGGAATTTCTGGACGATGGAGGGGTAGATCCCCCGGCCCAGAAACGACACGGCGACGAGCAGCAGGATGGCGCCCGCCGGGAAACGCCAGCTCGGGCGGATGGCGAAGGAGATCGCCGAGAGCCCTGCGAGGACATAGAGGCCCATCATCAGTTTCAGGACCCAGAGCTGCGTGGTTGTGTCGGTGTAGCCCGGCCCGAAGACCACCCCCCGTTTCGTGAAGAGCAGGTCATTGAGGTCGAGCCAGACGCCGAAGACGCCCCAGCAAAAGAAGAGGGCGATCAGAATCGCCAGATGAATCCGCGCGGCCGGAGCGATCCTCCAGAACCGCGGCGGGATAAAGAGAAAAGATCCGCGGATCAGATAGACAAACCCGGTGGCCGCCGCCGTCACCAGCAGAACGAACTTCAGCCAGTCGTAGATGTGCAGCAGAAAGGGAAACTGGAAGACATAAAATCCGACATCCCTCTGGAAGAGCGGGTCGGAAACGCCGAAGGGGGAGGGATTTAGGAAGAGCAGGAAGTTTTCCCACTGGGCGGAGCCGCTGGCGGCGGCGAAAAAAGCGAACAGCAGGGAGGCGGCGAGGACCAGGAGCTTGAGGAGGCCGGGTCCCGCCTGATGCAGGGGAAGGCGAAACCCCGCCATGAATCCCGTGTCGCCGGCAAGGGGCGCCCGCGACAGGCGAAGCGCGATCAGGAGGTTGCCGCAGAAAATGGTGAAAAAGGCTGCCCCGAAGAGTGCGCCGGTCTTGATCTTGGCCATCAGGGTCACGGTAAAGATCGTCCGGTAACCCACCTCCTGGAACCAGAACCACTCGGTGATCAGGCCGATGACGCGAAGAAAGATCGTCAACAGAACCATCGCGGCGACGAAGAGGATCACCATTTTTGTCTGTCTTACCTGAGATTGGGGCATTGGAACGGTGCTCATGGTCTCGCCTCCTTAGTTGTCAGCAATGTCTATCGGGGAGATGTCCCGGAAGCCGCAAAGCGGAGCGGTACGTGTCCCCGGAATGCTTTGTTATTCCCGCTTCCCTCTTGTCTTCCCGCTTCCCTCTTGTCATTCCCGCTTCCCTCTTGTCATTCCCGCGAAAG
>JAHFBU010000158.1 GCA_023249795.1 Syntrophaceae bacterium | reverse complement strand
ACGCCGAGCGGCAGGAGGAGGGCGAAGCAGAGAAAAAGAACCGCCGCCCGGCCTGTGGAGGGACGACGGCTGCCGATGAACGCCCCGATGGCGGCCAGGAGCATCCAGACCCCAAGGGCGATGAGGTAGATCAGCTCGATCCCGTAAAAGGCGACGTTGAGCTCCCGTAGCAGCACGATCTGCCCAAGGAGCGACACAACGCCCATCAGGAAAAGAGCTATGACGTCAGGGATCATCAATGGTGTTCCGATTCGCCGAAGACGATGGCCTGAAAGGTCAGAAAACACGCCCCCGGCTCCCGCCAGGCTTTCGCTGGGAGACCCGCCTTCTGGCTCAGGTGGTCCAGCATCTCATCCCTGCTCCATCCCTGCTCCGGGGCGACCTGGGGGAGAAAGACGGCGGATTTTCCCCTCTGCTGAAGCAGGACGCCATCCCGGCCGACAACAATATCGTCCGGGCCGGAGACCTGTTTCATCGGGGTCAGCACGGAGATCTCCACTTCCAGATCGGCCAGCTCCCCGGCCGTCACGGGGCTGAAGCGGGGATCCTCAAAGGCGGACTGAAGGGCCACCGATCCGACAAGCTCGCCGAGCGGCCGGTCGGGGACCATCCGGCCGATGCAGCCGCGCAGGTTCCCGCGCTTTTTGAGGGTGACGAAGATCCCGCGCTCTTCGCGCAACAGGGGGCTTGAGAACCGGGGCAGTGGAACCATCTTGATCGTCAGGTATTGGGTGATCGTCTCCCGCGCGAGATGGAGCATATATTTCCTGTCGGCGGCGCTGATGGACTCCTCTGTTCTTCCCGACTCGGCCGGAGGCACCGCGGTCATCCCCTTCGCGTCGGCCGCCAGCACAACCGCCCCGTAACCGACCACACGCTGCCGGTCGCCGATGGGCAGGTTTCCGGAATGGGCATAACTGACGACCCTGCCCCCGGTCGCTCCCATTGCCTTCGCGGCGGCCATCGCGGCCATGATGGGGGCTTCACCGCAGGCACAGGTGGAGAGGTTCGGTATCCGCCGGGCCATCTGCGTCTGGATGGTTGTATGGAGCACCGCCGGATCGAGCGTCGTGACCGCCTCCAACGTGTTCATATCGACCATCTCGGCTTCGGCCGCCGACGGATAGTGGGAGAGGTCCGAACTGGCAACGATCAACGCGCGGCGTCCCTTCAGGACCGATGCCAGTGCCGCGCCGAAACGGTTGCAAAGGGCCGGGTCCGCGTCGCCGACGATCCCCGCGACGATCCTCGCCTGGGGGAAGAGGCGTTGCGCAAAGGGAATCTGGACTTCAATCGAGTGTTCCCGGACATGCGGCTCCTTGTCGAGGATGCAATCGGACGACGCGGCTTTGATGGCCGCCGTCAGATCCCGATCCACCACCGCGGTTCCGAGCGGCGTCCGGAAACCTCCACCGGGGTAGAGGGCGATCTTCCGGAGACCCGGCGCCGTGTGGTTCGTTCCGAAGATGACGATGACGTCATAGCCCCCGCCGCGAACCTGGTTCCAGCCGTCGGCGCAGACCTGGCCGGAGTAGATGTAGCCCGCGTGGGGAACCACGATGGCGAGCGGTTTTTGTACCTGCGGCGGCAGGGCATCCTCCATGAATTTTTCAATGGCGCTTTTGAGAACGGTTGCCGACTCCGGGTAGAACTGCCCGGCCACGACGGGGGAGCGCACCTCGCCTTCTCCGTCATTTCCGGCCATGCCGGTCGCGGCGACGCCGATGCTCAGGGCAAAGATGGGAATACCGAATTGCAGAATGGTCATGATCTCTCTCCTTTCCAATCAACTCCAGACGCCGACGATCCTTCCGCCACAGAAACCGCAGCGGCCGTTGGCGACATGCACTTCCACGGTGAAGAATCCCGATCGTTTGATGACCGCCTTCCCGCAGGAGGGACAGTAGGTATGGTTCCCCGGATGGTCCGGGACGTTTCCGACATAGACGTAGTGCAACCCCCGCTCCAGCGCCGTCTCCCGGGCCCGTTCCAGGGTCGCGACCGGCGTGGGAGGCAGGTTTCGGAGCTGGTAATCCGGGTGGAAGCGCGTGAAGTGGACGGGGACGTCGGGCCGGCCTCTCCGAGGACCCAGTCGATCAGACCGAGGAGCATCTTCTCGGAGTCGTTGAGCGTCGGGACGACGAGGTTGACGATCTCGAGATGGGCGCGGCTTTTGGCGATCTGTTTGATGCTTCTGAGGACGGGCTTCAGCTCGGCGCCGCAGACGTCGCGATAAAACGCCTCGTCGTACCCCTTCAGGTCGATCTTGATCGCATCGAGGATCTCACAGAATTCCGAGAGCGGCGCCTCGTTCATGATCCCGCAACTGATCAGCACGGAACGGCGCCCCTGCTTTTTCGCCTCGCGGGCGATGTCGATCATGTATTCCGCAAAGACCGTGGGCTCATTGTAGGTAAATGCGATCACCGGCGCCTGTTTTTTCACCGCGTTGCGGACAACCAGCTCCGGAGACATCGTCGGGCTCTCATAATCCTCCGGCGAGGCCTGGGAGATCTCCCAGTTCTGGCAAAACTTGCAGCGCAACGGGCATCCAGAGGTCGCCAGCGAATAAGCCGCGGCGCCGGGAAGAAAATGGTAGAAGGGCTTCTTCTCGATCGGGTCCACGTGGATGGAAATCGGGCGGCCGTAAACGAGGCTCCTGAGTTCACCACCGACGTTCATCCGGGCGCGGCAGCGCCCCCTGTCGCCGGCGCGCAGGACGCATCCCTGCGCGCAGAGGAGGCACTTGACGATCCCTGCCTCATGGCGGATGCGTTTACCTTGCAGCCCTTCCAGGGGGACGTGGCACAACCGGCAGTCGGCACCGGCAAGGGGGACGGAGGTCCAGAAGCGGGCCAGGGGGGCGAGGCGGATCAGGTTGGACTTTGGATCGAGGGCGAAGAGGCAACCGGCGGCGTCGCCTGCGAGAAAGCGTTCCCAGACGGGGGAGGAAAGGCACAGACCCGCCCCGCCGAGGATCGGAGCGATCCCGGCCAGCGTCTTCAAGAAACCGCGTCGGGAGATCATGGCTGGACTCTTTTCATTACGGAAACGACGGATGGATAGCATCACGGGCGACCGCCCGTCAAGGGGAATCGTCCCGCCGGGCGATCAACGGGAGAGCGGATTCCCCGGGACCGGCAGCGTTTGGACGCCATAAAAAAAGCCCCCCGACACCGTTTACCGGCGTCGGGAGGCTTTTCATTCTTCTGTGGATTCTTAAATCCTACAGGGGTTTCACGTTCTCAGCCGCCGGGCCTTTTTTGCCCTGCGCGATGTCGAAACTGACACGCTGGCCCTCAGCCAGCGTCTTGAAACCGCCGGCCTGGATGGCGCTGTAATGAACGAACACATCGCCGCCCTCGGACTTCTCGATGAAACCGAAGCCCTTCTGCTCATTGAACCACTTCACTGTACCTTCTGCCATGGTATGCATCCTCCTTTCCTAAAAATTCTTGCCAAGTCGGACGAACATCACGGCAAAAACAACTTGACCGTCAAGACTCTTTTGGAGAACATGACGGTCGGCCTTGCACTTCAAAATGTCTGTATCCAACTCTGCACCCTGCGGCTTCGCCTGAAGCCAAGATGCGGTGCGTTTATAGGGGTATTCGGACCCAATGTCAAGTTTTATTTTGACGGTTTATGGGGCGGCTGTGTTTTAACCTGCTCCAGGATGACAAAGGGGGCGGCTCAAGCCGCCCCCTTGTCTCATTCCAACGATGAAATCGCGTTAGAAGCGATAGCCTACGCCTACACCAAAGAGGGATGGATTCAGATCCAGATCATACTTGACGCCACCGATCGTCGCCTTGGTGCCAAGGTTTACATACTTGTAGTCAACGTTGAAATAGAGATTCTCAGTGATGGGAACATCGACTCCGGCCTGAACGGCCCAGCCGACACTGCTGTCTATCTTAAAGTCATTGACCCCGTTGAGCTGCGCGCTGAAAGGAAGGGTGAGATTCAGGCCCACGCCCACATAAGGGCTGATTGTTGAACCGGCGAACGGATGATACTTGAGGGTCACAGTCGGAGGCAGCAACCAGGTGGAACCCTGAAACGTGCCGGCCAGCTTGATGTCGTGCCGTGTCACGGCGGCAACCAGTTCCGCTGAGAAATTCCGGGTGAAAAAATATTCGAGGTCCAGTTCGGGAACCACGTTGTCGCCGACCTGCGGGTCCAGAGCATTCAAACGCGAGTCGAAAGATTCATTCGGCGCGACATAGATCGCCCTTATTCTGACGCCAAAAGATTTATACCCGTCGGCCGCCTGCGCAGCATCCACTCCCGCCAGAGCAAACAGTCCGGCAACAACAATGACAAAAAGCATTTTTTTCATAACGGAGCCCTTTCTTCATACTGAGATTTTGTGAAGAGATTATGTTCCCTTTCGAGAACGGGAATGCCTTTAAATCGGCATACTATGTATGTGAACAAGGCATTCTTTTTCAAAATAAAGGAATGCCTTGAATATCGTCAAACCATGGGATACGGATGTATCATTATTTCGTGGAAATTGCCAATTGCCGCTCGGAATACATTGATGATTGTCCCATATTATTCGGACCGATCCCGCTGGTAGACCAGTTTCCTGTCCATGTCGTAGGTCCAGGGGAGCCCCTCATTACGCCATCCGCCCAGCTTACGCTGCCCGTAGTATGCGCTTTTCTTGAACGT
>JAHFBU010000157.1 GCA_023249795.1 Syntrophaceae bacterium | reverse complement strand
TACCGTTGGCAAGGGCATAAAGGTCATATCCCTGGTCGCATGGGTAAGACCCGAATATGGACGTGTTGATCGAGGTCAGAGTTACCCCGTTTTGGGCGTTCGCTCTGATCTGGCCATCGGAGGTATACACATCGTACTGGATGCCGGATTGATTTTCGTATTGCACCCCATACTGATTGTGGCCGAATCGTCCCTGGAAGGCCACTGTCTTAGAGGTAATGGTGTTCTTCTGCGTCGTATTGACGGTATCGTATTCATAGAACTTGATGTCGCTCACCGTGACGACGTGCAGCGTGAAGGGTGCAAATTGGGCGTAGGACTGAGCCTCAAGCGACTGGATGTTCAGGGGATAGTTCCCCGCCGCGAGACCGGATGTGTCGATGCGGACAACGACGCCGCCGGGGGAGGTCAGGGTGGAGGGAAACACGGAAACGCCGGACGACAATTCCGGCACAAAAAAGCCGATCCCGCCCGTCGTCGAAAAATTGTTGGAGAAATCGACCTTCACGGGAATTTCCAACACCTGCCCCTTGATCACGGTGAACTCGTTCTGCATCAGGCTCAACGTGAAATCCGGCGACGGTGGCGTCGAGGATTCCGCCCGCAGGCTGACATAGGGGTATTTCGCCGGGAAACTCATGTAGGCGAAATTTGACGGAACCGTATTGGGGTTGATCGTGACGCCCAGCGCCAACGTGCCGACAACGGTCCAACTTGTGCCGCTGTTGAGACTGTAATCGAAAACCATGCTGTTGCCGCCGGCGTTCGGATCCAGACAGCGGATCCGGAGTGTGATGGAATCCGACGTCGCATTGAAGCCGGTGATCGTCGTCGAAAAGGGCGTTCCAACGTACTGGTCCAGATTATCGTCATAAATATCGGCTTGCAATGCCAGCGTCCTGCCGCTCGTGCCGGGCACCCAGGATGCCGAAAACTCGGGATGCGGACCGGGCGTCGTGGTGGCAAGGCCAATATTTGCGACGTAGGTCTTCGTGTCGTCGGTCATTCCGGTAAAATTTGTCATTTTAGCGGCATAGGTCCATTGGGGCACGCCGGGGGAACTGGAGGAAGATGTGGTGTTGATGATGCAGCCGCCGTCCGTCGCTGTCGTCATGGTCGCCTTCGATGCCGCTGTCGTCAGTGTCATCGAGATCGCGTTGTCGGGATCGGGATAGGGTCCGAAGGTATACTGCAGGCTCCCCTCGATCGGCGGTCTTGTCGGCACGGCGCCCGCCGGAAGATTGATGGTGTTGGCCGCACCGATGGCCCCGGAGGAGAAATCGTAAGTGACCACCCGTCTCGCCGTTGCGGGGCTTGAATAATCGGTGTAATCCAGCTTCTTCACATCCACCGAAAACGCCCGGGCCCCGGTTGTCGCTCCCCCGATCAGAAGCATCGCAAGAATCGTCAGTGTGGCAATAATCCCCTTATTGATATTTTTCGCAAACATGACAGACCTCCTCGAACGGAAAACCGTCCGGCTGTGTTGGATCTATTGACAGATGAGTGACCCCCGTTTATTTGCTCCCCATATCAACGGGATGTGGAAAATCGACATGAATGAATACTGCGCGTGGGTTACCGGATGAAACATCCCTTTGGAGCGGATTTTAAGCCTTTGTTCCCGGTGAATGCAAGGCATATTCGGCGGAACCTGTGACGCAGTTCACAGCGGATATCGCCGCCGGTTTTGCTATCTCAGGCCGGAAAGCAATTGGAGGATGTAGATCGCCTCCTGCAGGCCGATCTTTCCGTCCTGATTGACGTCGGCGTCCTTGGAGGCTCTTGGTGACTTGCGGGCCATGACCTGCAGGGCGACAATCGCGTCCTCCAGCCCCACGACGCCGCCGTTCCCGCTGACGTCTCCCTTCGGACTGGTGGAGAAGTGCGTCCTTTCCGTAAGGGATCGATAATCGCTGACCGACCGGTTGTTCAGGTTCTGGTTTACGGGGTCCCTGAAGGCGTAAACCGTATAACCGTAAGTTGCGTTTGTCTGAAGCAAGCCCGCGGGAACCGTCACGGTGGTTGCAGTCAATACACCGCTGATGGGATAGACGTAGAAGGCGCCGTCCCACCAGCTATAAAGATACACCATGTAATAGGAAGCATTCGGAACAGCATCCCACGTTATCGTCGGCGTGGTCCCCACAATGGCACCCGATGCCGGGTTGAGGTTCGTAGGCGGCGGAAATACATTTTTGACCAGCGAGTCCGTGGCCGTAGCCGAGTTATTATTGCGGGCCGTGACGGTAAACGTGTAAGTCCCCTGCGGGATCGAATCCGGATTGGCAAACATTTCACTCTTGAAATACTCCGCCTGGGTGGCGCTGATGACACTGTCGAGGCGGAGAATCGTGCCGCCCCCCCCCGGATAGGATACCGCCACCGAAGCGATATTGCCCGGAACGCCATCCGGATTCGTGATTTTTGCGTAAAAATTGAGCGCGTAAAGAGAATTCCCCGGCGTTCGGGGATCGGCCATCTGATCGGTATAGACGCCGATGTTGTTCAGATCGATCGCGGGAGAAGATGTTCCCACGGTCACCGGACCGGTCACGAAGGTCGGCATGTCGGACCCGCTCCATCGGGTCACGGAGAAATTGTCGATCCCGTCGTCCGCAAATTCACGATACGTGGTGATATCGTAACGGTACAACGAGCCGGCCTTCAGGAACCCGGCAGGCAGGGAATAGCTGATCACGGTCGGGTTCATTGGTTGGGGAACGTTTCGTGTGAGGACCGGCTTATAATCGGCGCCATAGATCCTCAACCGGTAAAAAGCGGCGCCGGTGACGGCGTTCCAGGCAAAGTTGACAGCCGTGTCCGTCATGAACGCATTCATCGCGGGTTGGAGCGACGTCAATGCCGGATAACCGATGGATTGAACGGTCAGCTCCTCGGAGATGGAGTAGGTATGGCCTTCCCGGTCCGTGGCGGTGAAGGTGTATGACCCGGCCTCCGGGGTCAGGTCCGGGGCGCTGGTGTAGATGCCCCGGGTCGAGATATTTTCGCCGTTGCCGATGTCGTAGTAGAGTCTTTCCTCCCGACCACCCGGGAATTTCACGCTGACCGAGCGGATGTTTCCGGGAACGCCCTGGACATCGGAAACAAGAATATTAAAATTCAGGCGGGTCGGATGGACGCCTCCGATGGAGCTGTAGGTCGCAACGCCGTCGCGCAGCGATATGATCGGGATGTCCGTCCAGACGCCGCCCGTGGTGAACGGGACGGACGACGCGGGGGAATCCGGCGCGGCGGAGACATTATCGATGTTGAAGGGGTCGCCGCCGACTTTACGGGCCGCGATCCGGTATCGATACGTGGTATTGGGGGCAAGAATGTCGGGCGGCACCGTGTAAGAGGTCTGGTGGCCGGAAGATCCCGTCCACACCGTTTTTGAGCCATCAGCGGTGTAGATTCGGACTTGGTAGTTCTGGGCGCCGGCGACCGGAGACCATGTCATGGTCGGCGTCGTGTTGGAGACGACGGTGTTTGCTTGCGGCGAAAAAGAGTTCACGTTGGGAACGGGAAAGGAGGGATCGACCGTAAGCGTGTCCGTGAGCGTGGCCTTAACGCCACCCGGATCCGTCACGGTGAAGGTAAAGGTTCCCGATTCGTAAGAGGCCAGAGGGCCGATGAGCTTGTAATAGGTGGCCGTCGTTGCCCCGCTTTGGGAGGCGTCGTATTCGAGCGTGTATTCGACACCCCCCGGCGTCTTTATTGTAACCGTATGGGAGGTGGAGGTGATGCCGTCGAGATCGGTCACGCTGATGCTGGCCTCATAATAGTGCTTTACGGCCTCGCCCGGATTGCCCGAACTCGTATCGAAGGTGACAACGCCATAACCGTCCAGAAAAATGGCGGAGGGCGAGGCGTACAGAAGCGGCGTTGCCGTCAGAAAACAAAGAAAGGTAACAATTATTCCCAGGGAAACCCCTGCGGAGACTCTGATCCGCCGGTACATATAACCTCCCGATCGAACTTCTTTACGATATTTCCATCAGCCTGCTATTGGAGCCTCTTTTTGAGCGCCGCCATGTCGTGGATCAGGATGACGCTTCCCGCAAGGCTGATCAAACTCTTCTCGCGCAGCACACGGAGCTCCTTGTTGACGCTCTCCCGCGTCGCGCCGATCATTCCGGCGAGATCTTTCTGGGTCACGCTGAGTTTGATCGGCCCGCTTTCGCCTTCCCGGAAGCCGTTTGTCACGGCAAGTTCGATCAGCTTCTTGGCGAGGCGTGCGCCGACGTGGAGGAAAAAAATATCCTCCAGGGAATCGTCGGCCTTGCGCAGACGTTTGGAAAGGGCGGCAAGAATGGCCCTGACCGCCGTTTCGTTGTTCATGACGTAGGCCAGAAAATCCTTACGATTCAGACCATAGAGATGGGTCTCTTCAATGGCGACGGCGTCCGCGGACCGGGGCATGCCGTCGAGCAGGGCCATCTCTCCGCAGAAATCGCCGGCGGAAAGCACCGCCAGGATCATCTCGTCCCCATCCCGCGACTGACGGACGATCTTGATCTTTCCGGCGGTGATCATATAGAGGGAGTGGCCTTCCTCCCCATTCCTGAACAGAACATCCCCTTTCCGGAGGATATGTTTCTGAAGCAGCGCTGCGATATGCCGACTGTCCTCTGCCCGCAGGGACCGGAATAGCGGAACCTGTCTCAAGAGGATTTCAGGATGGGTCATCTCCTTGCCTCCTTG
>JAHFBU010000156.1:1400-4732 GCA_023249795.1 Syntrophaceae bacterium | reverse complement strand
CTCCCGATGCAGGCGGGCAATAACCCCGCTTGCCATCTCGATGTAACGGGACACATCGAAGGGTTCGGCCGGATCGGCTACGTCGATCAGATGGTGGGGTATGCACTTGCGCTCTTCCTGCGTCGGCTTTGCCGTGCCGATATCCATGTGCCGATAGACCTGCATGGAATCGGCGCTGATGATCTCACCGCCCCACCTGCCCGCCAGCTCCAGGGCCATCCCTGTCTTTCCGACGCCGGTCGGTCCAACAATGCAGATCAGCTTGGGTTTGGGGAGGTCCGTAGAGGTCATTTTCGATCCATCACCTCTTGAACCGTTTCTCCAACTCACCTGTCGAAACGGTAACGGCAAAGGGCCTCCCGTGTGGACAGGTGGCGGCGCGGGAAAGTGCATCGAGATCGCGGCAGAGGCTCTCGACCTCCAGGCAGCTTAAACGTCGGTTTGCCTTGACGGCCGCCCGACAGGCAAGGGCAGCGAAGACTTTCTCCCGCCTCTCCGCAAGCGGCAGGTTGCGATCCCCTTCCATGGATCCCGCCAGGATATCGCCGATCAACGTCCGCGCATCAGCATCGGACAGAAAGGCAGGCACGGCCTTGACGATCACGGAATCGCCTCCGAAGGGCTCCACCTCCATCCCGGCCTCTTCGAGAATCGGAATGGATTCCGTAAGCAGGGAAAGATCGCGCGGGGGAAGACTGACCACCTCGGGCAGCAATAAACGCTGCCCGGGCTCGCCTCTATGCGCCTCCGCCGCCCGTTTTTGGAGCCTCTCGAACAGGATTCTTTCGTGGGCGGCGTGTTGATCGACGAGAACCATCCCCCCCTCCCCTTCAAAGACGAGGTAGGTTCCGGCCACCTGGCCGAGATAAACCAGATCGGCAAAAAGAGATCCTTCCCGCGGCTGCTCCGGTTCAGGCGGTGATTCAGGGACAACCGGCGGCGGTACCGTGACCGACGTCTCTTTTTCCGGCTCAGTCAGGGAACATCCAAAAAAAAGTTTTTGGGGGCCCGAGGAGATCCTGTATCGTTTCAGGGCCTCCTCAACGCGCACTGCGTAGGCACCGCGTGCGACATCGGACGATCCAACCTTCTGCCCCGCGGCGACCAAAGATCCTGCGCCAATTGCGCCGCTCAGGCTCTCCACGATCAGGGCATAGATCTCCCTCGGATTTCGGAAGCGGACTTCCATCTTCGTGGGATGGACGTTCACGTCAACATTCCCCGGCGGCACACTTAAGAATAGAACGGCCGCCGGATAACGCCTCGGTTCGATGATCCGTCGGCAGGCCGTCATGACCGCGTGGTTCAGGAGATAATCCTTGACGAACCGGCCATTCACATAGAAGTAAGTATGAGCGGAGTTGGAGCGGGTGAATTCCGGACGGGAAACAAATCCCTTGAGTACGGCCCCTTCCCTCTCCCCCACGGCAGGGACCAACTGATCCCGGAAATCCCGACCCAGAGTCAGGGCAATCCTCTCAGCGGCATCTTTCGCCGCCGGGATATTCAGAAGTGTCTTGCCACCAGCGGAGACCCGCAATCGAATCTCCGGCCGGACGAGTGCAAGCCGCGTGATCCAGTCGAGGCAGTACCCCTGTTCGGTCATGTCGGCCTTGAGGAATTTCCGGCGGACGGGAACGGAATCAAAGATTCGGCTGACCCGTACGGATGTGCCGACGGGACAACCCGCCTCGGTCTGCTCCTGAACGGTTCCCCCCTCGATGATCAGGCGGGCGCCGACGGGCGACACGGCCCGGCGGGTCAGCATCTCAACGCGGGAGATGGAGGCGATGCTGGGCAGTGCCTCGCCCCGGAAGCCAAAGGAATGGACGCGGTAGAGATCCTCAAACACCGCAATCTTGCTTGTCGCGTGGCGGGCAAACGCCAGGGGGACATCCTCCGGCTCGATCCCCTCGCCGTTATCGGTCACACAAATAGCTTGGCAACCGCCCTTCTCCAGTTCCACGGAGATTTCCGTGGCCCCGGCATCCAAAGCGTTCTCCATCAGTTCCTTAACTATGGATGCGGGCCTTTCGACCACCTCACCCGCGGCAATCTGGTGTGTCAGCGTCTCCGGCAGAAGGATGATTTTCCCGGACAATGTTCCTCCTTTTCAGGCCTAAAGAAATGCACTTTTGGAGATCGGAAAAGGTCTCACACACAAAGACCGCAGCAACCCTATGGCTGGCCGCCGCGGTCTAAACATGTTCGCCTCATGGTTCGGACGATCTTCAGTCGAGGACGATCATCACCCGACACTTCTTCAGAAAGCTCAGGTTATCCGCGCTTGCACGGAGCTTCTCGGCATCGGCATTTGCGATCACGATATCCGACCGACCCGCCCCTTCAGTCTTGATTCCTTTCACGCTGACCGGGTTGTTCGTCACCCTGGCATTGCTCTGGGCCGCCGTCAGATCGCGCGCATATCCGCTCATCCCCTGCTGGACAGCATATTCCCGCTCGACATTCATCGATCCATAGACCTCCTGTCCCTTCTCATCGATGATCCGCGGGGACATGGCCGGTCGCGCCTGGATTCCGCGGGCATCAATAACGAGGCCCGTGAAGACCTCTGGCGGAGGGGCCGGTGCCATAGGAGCGGCAGGGGCCACGGCTGCCGGCGCGGCAGGAGCCGCCGGAGCAGGCGTCGGTAGTCTCTTCTCCAGCAGTCTCGGGATAATCACCGAGGCGAAGTTTCCCGACAGGGGCATCCGAACGGTGATCTCGACGGTCCCATCGGACAGATACTGAGGTTCCATCGCTTGGGCGCCCTTGACGATTCCCTGAACCTGGGTATTGATGATGTCGCTCTCAACGGCAAAATCCTTGACCGTGGTGGTCGAATCGACTCGTACGCCGTTGACCAACTCAAGCAGGTTTCGATAGGCATCGACCGTGGCCGCCCGGAGGGCGTTGGGGCGCGCCTGGGGTGTTCCGACATAGCGCTGTGGGGGGGCGCCGATCCCGACCGCTTCGACATAGCCTTCGGTCCAGTTGACCACCCCTTTGCCACCCATTTGCTCCACAAACTGATTCGCTGCTGGCGCAGCGGCCTTTACCTGGCCGACTGCAATCCCCGAGAGAAACAGGATCGTGGCCGCAGCAATCGCCGCAGCCGCCCAAGGTCTTGATTTCATAGATACCTCCTCGTTAAGTTCATTTCTTTCCCCGATAGGCCTTCTCCTCGAGGGCCGGAAGCCAGGGTTTGAAGTTGATGCTCTTGTCCGGATCCCCCCAGATCAGACCGATGTCCGGAGGATCGGCACCCCACCAGTTGTTTCGGGCATCGATTAAGATGGAGGAGAACCCCTGGACGGAAACCGCGTTATTGA
>JAHFBU010000156.1:0-1390 GCA_023249795.1 Syntrophaceae bacterium | reverse complement strand
GAGGAAATTGTTATAGTGAATAGACGGATTGGACATGCCTACGCCTTTGATCCCCCCTTCACCGAGATTATCAGCAAACGTGCAATAAGAGATCTGCGGCGCGGCATCGTTCCGGCAGTAAACGCCGCTCTGCGCGTTGCGGGCGATGTAACAGGAGGAGATCTCCGGCGTGCCATAGTAGATATCGAAGGCCGTTGTGGCATACTCGACGATGCAGTAACTGAAAGCACTGTTCGCCTTGGTCTGCTTCGTAAGGCGGAATGCGCTTGCGTAGGAACCCGGCGCCGGCGAAGCCCCGGAGGCGGTGAATACGATCGGCAGCTCTGCCTGACCCCGGGCAACAACACCGCCATCCTCGACATTGATCGACTTGTTCCGGTCGTACTGGACAATGACGCCGGGTTCGATGTAGAGAACGGCGCCCGCGTCCACGGTCACGTCGCCTGTCACCCGGTAAGGACTGCGGGAGAGAATCAGGAATCCATCCGCTTTGACAGGACCGGAGAGTTTCGACTCCATGATCGGCAGTTCCACCGGTTTACCCTCCGGATAGGGAGCGCCGAGAATCGACCGCACATCGACCCGTCCCCGGATCCGGGCGAAGACGTCAAGCCCCTTAGAAGACCCCCACCAGTTGTTGAGGGCCGAAACCGACTCGCCCTTCATCTCCCCCACGAGGTCGAAGGGACCGTTGTCGGTGAAGTTGTTTTCCGTCACGTTGGCCTGCGCCCCTGAAACGAAGATCCCGCCACCCCGGTTTGTTGCGACCGCGTTGTGGAGGATGGCCGGGGCCGCGGAACGCACAACGATCCCCTCCGCGGCATTGTCCTGGATCCGGTTGTCTGAAAGGGTGGGCTTCGCCCCGTCGGAAATGACCACAGCCGCCCTCTCGTTTTTGTAGATCGCGTTTCCCGTCACGACCGGCGCAGAAAAGGCCCCCTGAATCACAAGCGCCGTATCATTTTCGGTCAGTTCACAGGCCTCGATCCGCGGGGAAGAGGCATCGCAGGATATCCCTGTTTTCGCCTTCCGGACGCGGATGAACTTGACGAGATTATCCTTCTCCTTGACGTTCGCGAAGCGGATCCCCGCCCAGCGCTCGATCTTTTCACTCGAAGAGAAGAGGATCAGATGTTCGCCATCACCCTGCGCTTGAAGCCTGCCTTCGACCACGAGGGCTCCTCCGCGGGAGAGAATCTCCGTCCCGGGTTCGATCGTCAGGACCGCCTTGTCCCGGACGATCACCTCATCTTCAATCACATAGGGACTCGCACCCGCATACCAGGTCACATCGGCCTCAATTGCCCCCGAAACCGGCGTCGGCCCCGGTGCGACCGGCATGCCGGGGGCGGTCTCAGATCTTTCGCTTTCATTCCCGGCCCGATCAACG
>JAHFBU010000155.1 GCA_023249795.1 Syntrophaceae bacterium | reverse complement strand
CCTGCAGGATGTCCACCTGCTCGAAGAGATGGGCGTTGTGTTCGGTCTCCACCCGCTCACCCTCGAAGACATGCTGAACACGGAGCAGCGCCCCAAGAGCGAGGACCACGGGGATTACCTCTACATCGTCCTCAAACGCTTCCATGAGGCCGGAGGAGGAGCCCCTGTCCCCGAGCAGGTCAGCCTCGTCCTGGGACCCAACTGGCTGATCTCTCTGCAGGAGAAGGAGGGAAAGCTTCTCGATCCCATCCGGGAGAGGCTCCGCAACGAAAAGGGCCACCTGAGGAAGGGTGGGGCGGACTGGCTTGCCCATGCGATCCTCGACGCGATCGTTGACAGCTACTTCGTCATCCTCGACCAATTCGGCGAGAAGGTTGAAAAGGTGGAAGATGCGCTGATCGGCCGTCCGTCGTCTCCAACCCTCCGGGAGATCCAGGCGCTGAAGCGGGAGATCATCTTCCTTCGAAAATCGGTCTGGCCCCTTAGGGAGATGGTGGGCAGCCTCGGCCGGTCCGACTCCGCGCTCATCCGCGAGACGTCGGTCATCTACTTCCGGGACGTTTACGACCATGCCGTCCAGGTGATCGACACGATCGAGACCTATCGGGACATGCTCTCCGGGATGCTCGACATCTACCTCTCCTCCATCAGCAACCGGATGAATGAGATCATGAAGGTCCTCACCATCATCGCCACGGTCTTCATGCCGTTGACCTTCCTCGCCGGGATCTACGGTATGAATTTTAAATACATGCCGGAGCTGGAGTGGCCGTGGGCATACTTCGCCCTCTGGGGCTTGATGATCGTCATCACGCTCCTCATGCTGATCTACTTCAAGAGAAAAAAATGGCTGTGACGGGATTCTCCATGGTTCACCTTGACAGCCCTCCGGATTATATTTATGATCCGCCATCGTTTTGGTCAGGTATCACTCCATCCGTCGTAAGGAACCGGGTTTACATTGGGAAACGAACCATAGCGCAACGGAAAGAAAGGAGATCGGAATCGATGAGGAGGAAAATAGGGTTTTGGGGTGCGGTTTGGCTGCTGCCGGCGCTGTTTGTCATGACCGCGACGTTTGCCGCGGCCGCCGAGAAGGTTTACATCAACGGGATTGACGCGAACTTTCCGCCTTTTGCTTACGTGGACAAATCCGGCAACCCGGACGGCTTTGACGTGAAGGCCCTGGACTGGATCGCAAAGGAGATGAAGTTCACGGTGAAGCACCGGCCGATGGACTGGGATAGCATCATTCCCAGCTTGAAAGCCAGGAAGATCGATGTCGTGGCCTCGGGAATGAGCATCACCGATGAGCGCAGGAAAGAGGTCGGTTTCACGGCCCCTTATTGGAAAATCGCACAGGTGTTGGTCGGCAAGAAGGATGCGAAGATCACGGCGGAGAAGGCCTTGGCCGACGGAAACAAGATCGGTGTTCAGCGCGGCACGACCGAGGCGAAGTGGATCGAGGAAAACCTGATCAAAAAGGCTGGGAAGAAGTTCGAACTGGTTCAGTATGACTCCGCCCCGCTGGCGATCGAAGATGTGATCAACGGCCGGATCGTTGCCGCCGCGATGGATGACGCCCCGGCGATGGATGCCGTGAAAAAGAAGCCGGTCAAGATCCTGGGCGGTTTCGGGATGGCCGACGAACAATTCGGATACGCCGTCCGCAAGGAGGACACCGAGTTCCTGAAAAAGCTCAACGATGGCCTCAAGAAACTGATGAAGTCCCCCTACTGGGCCGAGCTCAAAAAGAGCTACATCGATAAATAGGAACCTGCTGGACAAAGGGGTTTTGACCGATGGCGGGAAGGCCTCAGCTCATGAGGCCTTCCATTTTTTGTGAGTTTTGTAAACGGATGCCGGAAAGTCTGATTGCCATAGGGGATGCCCTTCCGTACCTCCTTCAGGGAGCGCTCGTGACCCTGACGGTTGTCATCGGGGCGATGGCCCTGGGGCTCATCCTCGGTATTCCGCTGGCCGTGGGGCAGGTGTACGGCCACCCGGCCTTCCGCCGCGCGATTGGCCTCTATGTCTGGTTCTTCCGGGGTATTCCACTCCTGGCTTTTCTGTTCCTTTTCTACTTCGGTCTCTGTACGGCCCTTGATATCAACCTCTCCGCGTTCACCGTCGCCATCATTGTGCTGGGACTGATCAGCTCCGCCTATCAGTCCCAGATCTTCCGTGGAGCGATCCTGTCGCTTTCGGAGGGTCAGTTCAGGGCGGCCCGGGCGCTCGGGATGAGCGACCTCAAGGCGATTTCGTTCATCGTCCTCCCCCAGGCGCTTCGACTCTCCATTCCCGCCTGGTCGAACGAGTACTCCATTCTGCTGAAGGACTCGGCGGTCACCTATGCCCTGGGGGTCGCCGAGATCATGGCGCGGGCGCACTTCGTGGCAACCCGGACCTACCAGCAGCTTCCGCTCTATTTCACGGCGGGGGTTATCTTTCTTCTCCTCACTTGGGCGGGGACGAAGGGGCTACGGATTCTGGAAGAGAGGGTCCGGATTCCGGGATATACGACGCATGGAATGTAGGCATATGATGGCGACACCGATTTTACGGATCGAAAATATCTCGAAGCGCTACGGGAAAAAGAGCGTCCTCCAGGGGGCCTCGCTTGAGGTGAACAAGGGGGATCTCAAGATCCTTATCGGCCCGTCCGGCGCGGGGAAGAGCACGCTTTTGCAGTGCATCAATTTCCTGGTTACGCCGGACGAGGGGCGGATCTGGCTGGACGGACAGGAGGTTCATTACGCGCACAAGCGCGACCTCTATGCCTACCGCCAGAAGGTCGGGATGATCTTCCAGGACTTCAACCTCTTCGACCACCTGAACGCGCTGGAGAATGTCCGGATCGGCATGGTCAAGGTGAGGGGGATGGGGAAGGCGGAGGCCTCCGAGCGTGCCGTTATGGAGCTGGAGCGGGTCGGCCTGAAAGATCACATGCAGAAGTATCCGGCCCAGCTCTCGGGCGGCCAGAAGCAGCGGGTTTCGATCGCCCGGGCTCTGGCAATGGATCCCATGGTGATGCTTCTGGACGAGCCCACCTCGGCCCTCGATCCCGAACTGATCGGCGAAGTCCACGCGGTCATCCGCGATCTCGGGAACAACGGCATGACGATGATCATGGCAACGCACCAGATCGGCTTCGCGAGTTCGCTTGCCAGCGAGATCGTTTTCATGGAGGACGGCCGGATCATTGAACGGGGTACGCCCGGCAAGATTTTTAACGATGCGGAACACGCCCGGACGCGTGAATTCTGCTCCAAGATCACCGAACTTTACGGGGAACGCTGACCATGGAGGAGTGGCTCTACATTCGAACCGAGGTCTATCCAGCCCTGCTCAAGGGGTTCTGGGTGAGCCTTGAGCTGATCATCCCGTCGGCGCTCTGCGGGCTTATCATCGGGATCATCGTTGGGGTGCTCCGCGTGTACGGGAGCCGACCTGTCATGGCCGCCGCCAACACCTATGTCGCGCTCTTCCGGGGAATCCCCCTCATCGTCCAGCTCTTCATCTGGTACTTCGGGCTCCCCGGCATCGGGATCTATCTGAGCCCCTTCGCCGCTTCGGTGCTCGGATTTTCGCTTTGCAGCGGGGCCTACCACTCGGAGTACATCCGGGGGGCGCTCCTGTCGATCAAACGGGGGCAGATGCTCGCCGCCCAGTCGCTGGGTTTTAATAAGGTCCAGATGATCTTTTCCATCATCCTTCCGCAGGCCATCCGGCGGGCGTTGCCCGGCTGCGGGAATGAGATCGTCTATCTGATCAAGTACTCATCCCTGGCCTACATGATCACCTGCATCGAGCTCACCGGCCAGGGGAAGATTCTTGCCTCGAACTCATTCAAGTACACGGAAATATTTCTGATGATCGGGGTCTGCTATCTTGTGATGACATCCGTCGCGGCCCTCATTCTCGGCCGCCTGGAGGAGCGCCTCCGGCTTCCCGGTTTCGAACACGACCGGATCTGAACGCGTATCTCCCCGCAAAAAAAGAAGGGTTAAGCAATGATTGCCTAACCCCTCTTTATTTCTGGAGCCGATGAGCAGGATCGAACTGCTGACCTGCTGATTACGAATCAGCTGCTCTACCGTCTGAGCTACATCGGCGTCTGGACTCCATCGGTGCAACGCCCTGCAGCCGGCGCTTCTCCGAATGGTTGCGTTTCTATCGCAAGCCGTATCCCTTGTCAAGGTTTTCATTTGATGCCTGTTATTGCCTGACTCCGCCTTGACTTTCGGGGCTTCTCTGGTATGATTCCGCGTGTTTTGCGGGAATCGAAAGTCCGTCCCTGTAAAGCAAGAGATGGGCAGACTGAGAGGAAGCACTTTTTCTGTCTGTGTGGAGATCAATCGGCGGCGGCAGTCCATTGGGAAAGGAGGGAAGGTTATGAAGGAGCGGTTGAAGAAGATCCTGTCGGTCAGCCCTCTGAAGATTGCGGTTCTGGTCATTCTGATCGCCCTTGTCCTGTTCTTCATGGATGCCCCCTTTCTCCGGTTTATGGAGCTCAAGGCCCTGGACCTCCGGATGGTCTCCAGGGGACAGATGCCGCCGGGAGGGGAAACGGTCATCGTCGTCATCGACGAGAAAAGTCTCAGCGAGCTGGGGCGGTGGCCCTGGCCGAGGACGACCATCGCAACGCTGGTCGATGTTTTGAAGGGTTACGGTGCGAAGGCGGTCGGGTTCGATATCGTTTTTGCAGAAGCGGATCGGGAAGCGTCCGACGCCGCCCTTGCCCGTTCCATCAAGAAGGCCGGGAATGTCTCCCTCGGCTACTTTTTCCATATCAACCGGGAAGAGGTGAAAC
>JAHFBU010000154.1 GCA_023249795.1 Syntrophaceae bacterium | reverse complement strand
GGCTGGGCGAACTTGCCATGACCTCCGGGGTCGCGGTGACGACCGATAACCGGCAAGCCGTGCGGGGCGCCGAGGTGCTCCTGCTCGCCGTCAAGCCGCAGGACATGGCGAAGGTGCTGGCGGAGCTGGCCGAGACGGTTTCGCCTTCGGCGCTGGTCATCTCCATAGCGGCCGGGATTGCTTCTGCCTTCATTGAGGAGGGGCTTGGACAGAAGATCAGGGTCGTCCGGGTCATGCCGAATATGCCCGCCCTGATCGGCGAGGGCGCCGCCGCTTTGTCGCGCGGGGCCTATGCGACGGATGCGGACCTGGCGCTGGCCCGGCAAATCTTCGATTCGGTCGGGATCACCGTCGAGGTGAAGGAAGAGCTCATGGACGCCGTTACGGGCCTCAGTGGGAGCGGCCCGGGTTATGCTTTCCTCATTATCGAGGCCTTTACGGAGGCCGGCGTCCGGATGGGGCTTGATCGAGAGACGGCCCTGAGACTCAGTTCGCAGAGCCTCCTCGGGGCGGCGAAGCTCAGCCTGAAGGGTGAGAAAACGCCCGCGGAATACCGGGCGATGGTCACCTCTCCCGGAGGGACGACGCTCGCCGGCCTCAAGGTTATGGAGGAGCGTAAAATCCGTGAGGCGCTCATCGAGACGGTTGAGGCGGCGACAAGGCGGTCTGCGGAATTGGGCGGCAGGAAATAGGTCAAGATGGAAGAGCCGAGAATTACAGTCGGGATCTGCGACCGCTACCCGGAGATCCGGGGGCGAATCAACGGGCACTATCGGACGAACGGAACGGTGCTGACGGGCGAATTCACCGCCCGTCCGGAAGGGGGTGCCGTCAGCCTCTGTGACGCCTTCGGTCGGGAGCACCTGCGAGCATCGGAGATCCGCCTTACTGCCGAACGGGAGTCGACCTTCACCCTGCATGACGTGACGATCGGTGTCCGGTTCCACTGGGAGCGGAAGGAGGAGCAGACCTTCCCCGGAGAGCTGATTCTCTTGGCGGTGGGGGAGGGTAAACTGACCGCTGTAAATGAACTTCCCGTGGAAGAGTACCTTGCGAGCGTCGTTTCCTCGGAGATGAGCGGTGAGGCGCCGGCGGAGTTTCTCAGAGCCCATGCTATTGCCTCGCGGAGCTGGCTCGTGGCGATGCTCCAACTCAGAGGACGAATGGCCGGGGAAAAGCGCGGTCCGGAGCGCACGATCCGGCGCGAGGGGGAGATCGTCCGCTGGTACGACCGCGAAGACCACGACCGCTTTGATGTCTGCGCCGACGACCATTGCCAGCGCTATCAGGGGGTGACGAGGCCGGCGGCGGGCAGGGCGGCGGAGGCCGTCCGGGCGACGCGCGGTGTCTTTCTCGTCCGGGACGGCGAGATCTGCGACGCCCGTTACCATAAGGCCTGCGGCGGGATGACGGAAGACTATGCCACCTGCTGGGAGGAGAAGACGGTTCCCTATCTTTCCCATATCTCCGATGCCGCCACGCCCATCGCCCCGGTGCGGACGGAGGCGGATGCCGGGCGGTGGATTCTCTCCCGTCCCGATGTTTACTGCAATACGAACAATTCGGAACTCCTCAAAAAAATCCTCCCCGCCTTCGACCGGGAGACGACCGATTTCTTCCGTTGGCAGGTCGATTATGCACGTGAGGAACTGGAGGAGATCCTGCGCAAAAAATCGGGGATCGACTTCGGCCGACTTCAGAACATCACGCCGCTCGAACGCGGTCCCTCAGGCCGCATCCGTCGTCTGCGGATCGAGGGGTCGAAGAATTCCATCACCGTGGGGAAAGAGTTGGAGATCCGCCGTTGGCTTTCACCGAGCCACCTGATGAGCAGCGCCTTCATCGTCTCCGCGGCGCGGGACGTTTGCGGCGTTCCGGCCCGCTTCAGCTTCCACGGCGCGGGCTGGGGGCACGGCGTCGGCCTCTGTCAGATCGGCGCCGCCGTCATGGCGGAAAAGGGGTTCAAGGCGGAGGAGATTCTCCACCACTATTTCAAGGGGGCGGCGCTCGTAAAACGGTATTGACAAAATCGGGTCATTCTTTCCCTCTGTCATTCCCGCTCCCCCTTTGTCATTCCCGCTCCCCCTTTGTCATTCCCGCGAAAGCGGGAATCCAACAGAGACATCGGGGGGATGTTCCGGAAGCCAACTGAGACGTAGGGGACGTGATGCGGAAGCCCGCAGGGATCGCATCATGTCCCAGGAACCCTGTTGCCGGGCTTGACCCGGCAATCCGGATGCGCAACGAAACAACGGAGACCCCCGGACAAAATGAAACTCCTTAAACCAACCGCCCGCAACCCCTGGGCATGGATTCCGACCCTCTACCTTGCCGAGGGCGCGCCTTACGTCATGGCGATGACCGTTTCGGTGATCCTCTACAAGAACCTCGGGATCTCCAACACCGAGATCGCCTTCTACACCTCCTGGCTCTATCTACCCTGGGTGATCAAGCCGCTCTGGAGTCCTTTCATCGAAATGTTCCGGACAAAGCGGTTCTGGATCGTCGCGATGCAGCTTCTGCTCGGGGCGTCGTTTGCCTGCGTGGCGCTCACGATTCCGGCGCCGAATTTCTTCCGCTATACCCTCGCCTTCTTCTGGATCATGGCCTTCAGCTCGGCGACCCACGACATCGCCGCCGACGGCTTCTACATGCTCGGCCTCAAGGAGTACGAGCAGGCGGCCTTCATTGGTGTGCGAACGATCTTCTACCGGATCGCGATGATCGCAGCCAAAGGGATTCTCGTCGTTCTGGCCGGGAATCTGGCGACGAGCGGCTTCAGCGTGGCCTCCGCCTGGTCGGTGACCTTCTTCCTGCTCGCGGCGATCATGCTGGCGCTCTGTCTCTACCACCTCTTCGTTTTGCCTTATCCGGCGGCGGACCGGCCGGTTCCCCGCGACCCAAAGCGCAGCGCCTCTTCGGAATTCCTCCGGGGGTTCGTCATCTTCTTCAAGCGGAAGGACATTGTCGCCGTCATCGCCTTTTTCCTCCTTTATCGCTTTGCCGAGGCGCAGCTCGTCAAGATGGTCGCCCCGTTTCTGCTCGACCCGCGAACAAAGGGGGGATTGGGGCTGACGACCGCGGAGGTGGGGATCGTCTATGGGACCGTCGGGGCGATCGCGCTGATGCTCGGCGGGCTTCTCGGCGGCTGGGTCATCTCGCGTAAGGGGCTCAAGTTCTGGCTCTGGATCATGGTCTGTGTGATGCATCTTCCGGACGCAGTTTTCATCTATCTCTCGCGGGCGATGCCGGAGAGCCTCTGGACGATCAACGCCGCCGTGGCGGTGGAACAGTTCGGCTACGGTTTCGGCTTCACGGCCTATTCGCTTTTCATGATCATGGTCTGCGAGGGGGAGTACAAGACGGTCCGCTATGCGATTGCGACGGGGATCATGGCCCTCGGGATGATGATCCCGGCGATGTCGAGCGGCTGGATTCAGGAGCAACTCGGCTATTCGGGCTTCTTCCTCTGGATCCTCGTCTCGACGATCCCCGGCTTCATCGTGGCCGCGCTGATCAAAATCGATCCTGGGTTCGGGAAGAAGGAATAGGGTACATTATTTTGAGATCAATGGTTAAACCTCCAGAAAGTTCTTGCACGTGCTAAACATTGTACGTTATAAAGTACGTAAATTAGAAACAACGCGAGGTGTAAAATGCAAAGACTTAAGATTGATCAAGACATCAAACCATTGTCCGAGGTCAGAATCGGCATCGCAAATTTCATCAAGCAGGTTCATGATACGAAAAGGCCGGTGATTATTACGCAGCATGGAAAAAGTGTCGCCGTTTTGTTGGGCGCCAATGAGTATGAGGCCATTCAAGAGAAACTTGAGCTTCTGACGGACATTCAGATGTCCCTGAATCAAATCGAGCAGGGACACGGGATTGCCCATAAAGATGCAAAGGAAAAAGTCTTGAAGAGAATCCAATAATGAAAATCATATGGTCACCGCTGTCCATCGACAGGGTTTCGGAAATCGCCGAATATATAGCCCAGGACAAGCCATCTGCGGCAGAGAGATGGATCGAGACCCTGTTTTCAAAGGTAGAGCAACTGCAATCTTCCCCTGAAATGGGCAGGGCGGTGCCTGAAATTAGGAGCGGCCAATTTAGGGAATTGATTTGCGGCAATTACCGTATCATTTATCGCATTGATAAAAAGCAAGTATCCGTTCTTACAATTCGGCACGGCAAGCAGATCCTGCCAATCGATGAGATTGCGGGAAAACATGGCATTAAAAAATGATCGATATGCATACCGGGTAACATGGTCGGAAGATGATAACGAACATGTAGGCTTGTGCGCGGAGTTTCCAAGCTTAAGTTGGCTGTCTGCCACGCCGGAGGCTGCTTTAAAAGGAATACGAAAATTGGTGTCGGACGTGGTTGCGGATATGGAATCCAATGATGAGGTTATCCCTGAGCCCATTGCTTGTCGGCAGTATAGCGGAAAATTTATGGTCAGGATTCCAGCGGAGGTTCATCGCAATCTTGCCATAAAAGCGCCTGAATCCGGGATCAGCATTAATCGCGTCGTAAGTTCGAAATTGAGTCACTGAATTGAAGCAGTCAATAATCCGAACGGCATTTATTCTCGGCGCGGGGCTGGGGACGCGGCTGCGTCCCTTGACGGAGAATCTGCCAAAGCCGTTGCTGCCCATCGGCGGCCGCCCGCTTGTCACTTTTGCGATGGACCACTGCCGAACGATCGGTGTCGAGCGGTTCATCGTCAACACCCACCACTGTGCCGCGGCCTACGACAAGACCTTTCCCGGCGGAAGCCGGCAGGGGCTGCCGATTCTCTTTCGTCACGAACCTGTTCT
>JAHFBU010000153.1 GCA_023249795.1 Syntrophaceae bacterium | reverse complement strand
TTTTGAAATGCCGGTCTTCATCTTCTTCTTGGCCAAACTCGGTATCGTCAACGCGAAGATGCTCTCAAAACAGAGGCGCTGGGCGATCCTGATCATCTTCATTCTTGCCGCCATCCTGACCCCGTCTCCCGATGCCTTGAGCCAGATCCTGATGGCCATTCCAATGATGATTCTTTACGAGGTGAGCATTTTTGTGGCAAAATTCGCCCGCAAAAACAAGCCTGCACCGGAAGAAGCCGTGGACGCAAAAGAGGGAACGGACCATTCATGAGCGCCTTGCGTCTTTCGCCGCGGAAGAAAAGATCGTCTTCCCGGCGGTCCCTGCTGGGAATCATCATCGTCACGATTCTTGCGCTCTTCGTTACCGCCGCCCTGGCGGGAACCAGCCTGTTCTATTATGTGCTTCTGAATGAACTCCCCAGTATCGCCGCCTTGAAGGACTACCGCCCGAGCATCACGACGCGGGTCTATGCGGACAACAACGAACTGATTGACGAATTCTTTCTTGAAGACCGGAAGGTCATCAAATACGAGGAGATCCCGAAGATCGTGATCCAGGCCTTCGTCGCCTCCGAGGACGCCCGCTTTTTCCAGCACGGCGGCTTCGACATACAGAGCATGTCCAGGGCCTTCTTCAAGAATATCGAGGCGGGAAAAATCGTCCAGGGAGGGAGCACGATCACCCAGCAGGTCGCCAAATCCCTCTATCTCTCCCCGGAGAGGAGCTACTTGCGGAAGATCAAGGAGGCGCTTCTCGCCTATAAGATCGACCGGTATCTGTCCAAGGAAGAGATCATCACCCTCTATCTGAACCACATCTACCTCGGTCACGGAACCTACGGCGTCGAGGCCGCCGCCCAGGGGTACTTCGGGAAAAGCGCCCGAAACCTGTCGCTGTCGGAAGCCGCCGTTCTGGCGGGACTTCCCAAAGCTCCCAACAACTACTCGCCTTATCTCAACCCGGAGCGGGCCCGCCAGAGGCAGGCGTACGTCCTCAACCGGATGTTGGAGGATGGCTACATCACCGAGCGCGAGAGGGATCGGGCGCTTTCCGCGACCGTAAAACTCCGCTCGATCAAGCCGAAGGACAAGATCGCCCCCTACTTCATCGAAAATATCCGCCGTTATATCCAGGAGAAATACGGCAGCGACGTTCTCTACAAGGAGGGTCTGGAGGTTTACACGACCCTGAACATCAAGATGCAGAAGGCGGCGCGGGACGCGGTGGAGCAGGGCCTCCGGGAGATGGAGGAACGGGAACAATTTGAGAAGGGGCAGGTCCAGGGGTCTCTCCTGGCGATGGACTCGAAGACCGGCGCCATCCGGGCCATGGTCGGGGGGCGCAATTTCCAGCGGAGCGAATTCAACCGTGCGACCCAGTCCCGGCGCCAGCCCGGCTCGGCCTTCAAACCGATGATCTACACGGCAGCCTTCGACAAGGGGATGACCCCCGCGACAGTCATCGTGGACGCCCCCATTGTTTATCCGGATCCCCAGCAGCCCGACGGGGTCTGGAAACCGAAGAATTTCGACGAGAAGTTTCTGGGGCCCACGACGCTGCACAATGCGCTGATCCATTCCCGGAATATCATCACGATCAAGGTTCTTGAGGAGATCGGCGTGGACTACGCCGCGTCCTATGCAACCAACATGGGGATCTCCTCACCTCTTTCCCGGAACCTCTCGATGGCCCTCGGCACTTCAGGCGTCACCCTGCAGGAGTTGGTTCGGGCCTATGGCGTTCTGGCGAACCAGGGAAAGCGGGTGCAGCCCTTTTTCATCAAGAAGATCGTGGACCGGACGGGGCACGTCTTTGAGGAGACGCAGCCCATGGCGGAACAGGTGATCGACCCCCGGATCGCATTCATGACGAGTTACGTCCTGCAGGACGTTGTCGAAAGCGGGACAGGGCAGCGGGTGAAGAAACTCGGCCGGCCGGTGGCGGGAAAGACCGGGACAACCGACGACACGCGGGATGCCTGGTTCATGGGATTCACGCCGTCGCTGGTCACCGGCGTCTGGGTGGGTTTCGATCAGGAGCGGCCCATGGGCAGGCAGGAAGTCGGCGGCCGCGCCGCGGCACCCATCTGGCTCTATTTCGCGGAGAAGGCCCTGGAAGGGACCCCGATTGAGCTGTTCCCCGTGCCGGAGGGAATCGTTTTCATGAAGGTCGATTCCAAGACCGGCGCCCCGGCCAAGCCCTCGAACAAGGGGGCGATCTACGAATGCTTCCTTGAAGGAACAACGCCCGAAGACGCCGAAACGGTAGATCCCGCCAATGTTCCCGGTGCGGCGCACCGATTCGACACGGAAACCGATAACTGACCATCTCTCGAAAGAAACCTGCCATATATTGATGTTGACGACTTTGCCTGCCGATGATAGATAGGGGGCAACGCTTGGATCCATTTATCTTGGACTGAGACGGATCGGGAATACATGCGCACGTGCGTGCGGAAGTGGATGTTGCCCTCCGGATTCGGTCCGGGGGGCTTTTATTTTGTTGAAGGTACCGTACTGGTGGTAGAGGGAAACCCAAAAGATAGTGTGGCCATTATCGGTCCGGGAAAGGTGGGCACGGCGGTGGGCCACCTGCTTCGCAAGGCGGGCTACAGAGTTGAGGTGCTGGCCGGACGGACGGAGGGGTTGGCGCGGAAGGCCGCTCGCTTTGCCGACGCCGCGGTCCGGCCGGATTGCATCCTCATCACGACAACCGATGACGCCATCCGGACCGTTTGCGAATCGATCGCGAAAGAGGGCATCCGTCCGGGAAGCAAGGTGATCCACATGAGCGGCGCCGGGGGGCTTGACCTTCTGGAATCTGCACGCCGCGCCGGGGCATGTGTGGGAAGCATTCATCCGATTCAATCCTTTGCCGATGTCCAGTGCGCCATCGAAAACATTCCGGGAAGCACCTTCGGTATTACGGTGGATGAAAACATCAGGGACTGGGCCCTGCAGTTCGTCCGTGATCTGGGCGGTTACCCCTTTTTCATTTCCGAAACGGACAAACCCCTTTACCACGCCGCCGCCTGCATGGCCTCAAATTATCTGGTCACCCTTATGCATATCGTTGAGCGGATCTACCGCTCCCTCGGGCTCAGCCGGGAAGAAGCCGTCCGGGCTTTCTGGCCTTTGGTGAAGGGAACCATCCTGAATATCGAAACGAAGGGCGCCGTTCAATCCCTGACCGGCCCCATTGCCCGCGGGGATGTCGGCACCATTGAGAAGCATCTTCAGGCCCTCCTGGACAAACATCCGGAGCTGCATGACGTTTATTGTCTGAACGGAATGCATACGGCGGAGGTTGCCGTGGAAAAGGGAACCCTGACCGCGCAAAAGGCACAAGAGATCCGATCACTGCTGGAAAGGAGAAGAGAGCGATGAGCACACCCGTCCAATTGAACAGGATCACCGCATCGGTCATCCGCGGTATGAAACAAAAGGGCGAAAAGATTTCGTCGTTGACGGCCTATGATTACCCGACGGCCGCTGCCCTCGACAAAGCGGGGGTGGACATCATTATGGTGGGAGACTCTCTGGGCATGGTCGTCCTCGGTTACGACAGCACGCTTCCCGTGACGATGGAAGAGATGATCCACCATACGAGGGCCGTCTCCCGCGCGGTCAAGCGGGCGATGGTCATCGGCGACATGCCCTTCATGTCCTATCAGGTCTCCGTGGAGGAGGCCGTGCGCAACGCCGGCCGTTTCATCCAGGAGGCGGGCGCACACGGCATCAAGCTGGAGGGCGGCCGAGACGTCGCGGAGGCGACGCGGCGGATCGTCTCCGCAGGCATCCCCGTCATGGGACATCTGGGACTCACCCCCCAGTCAATCCACCGGTTCGGCGGCTTCAAGGTGCAGGGGCGGGAGGAGGCGGCAGCGAACCTGATCATGGAAGACGCAAGGATACTGGAAGAGGCCGGGGCTTTTTCGCTCGTTCTGGAGTGCGTCCCCGCGGCACTCGCGGAGAGGATCTCTCAATCCCTTTCCATCCCGACGATCGGCATCGGCAGCGGGGTGCATTGCGATGGGCAGGTTCTGGTGGTCAACGACATGCTGGGGACGTTCGAAAAATTCACACCGAAATTCGTCAAACAATATGTCGATCTGAACAGCCAAATCAAGGATGCCGTCAAACGGTACTGCGAAGAGGTGCGGGTCGGCGCCTTCCCGGGGAAGGAACATTCTTTCTGAGAATAGAGTGCGCCATCCGTTTGGACAGGCGAAATCCCCGGAGAAAGGAATCTTGCGCAGGATCAGCGCCAGGGTGAACGGACGACGAGACCGGTGAAGATCTGAGAACGGGCGGCGGGCCCAGGAACTGTTCAATGCCATAGCCGCGGGAGGCGGGAGTGATCCGGATCATTCCGCGCCGATGCTGGCCCTGGAAAAGTTTGCCAACCACGTTGTGGCCGGATAGGCGTATCCCCGTTGACCACGGGCTTTCATCTATCGCTCATATTCCGCCATTGCGGCTCCCAGGCCTGAACCTCGCTCGAACCTGTACCCGCACCCGGCAAGCCCCGCTTCCACAGCTCCGACCGTCGCCAGCGTTTCGCCCAGCCCTGTCGAGCCCATGTGGCCAATGCGAAAATATTGGCCCCGGATCTCCGGGCACAGCCCGCCGGCCAGAAAAGCACCGGCCTGCCGCACTTTCAGCAGGAACTCCGCTCCATTGACACCGGTGGGATAGCGCGGAGCACTCATGGTATGGGCCGCATACTCCTGTTTGCTGGGCACCTGCCCCATTCCCAAGGCCCGGATGGCAGCCTGAAAAACCCGTCCGATCCGTTCATGCCGAGCGTAGCGCGTTTCCATCCCCTCTTTGAGAATGATGCCCAGGCTGACATTGAGCGCCCAGATCAGGTTTACAGGAGGGGTTCCGAAATAGCCG
>JAHFBU010000007.1:3099-17287 GCA_023249795.1 Syntrophaceae bacterium | reverse complement strand
CTTGAATCTTGTTGATCTTCTCCTCATCGAGAAAGAGATTGACGTAATAGTCAGCCATTCACCTACCTCCTGTATGAAAAATTATAACCCCTGAATTTGAGAAGACGAGCCCCCCAACCTTTGTTCAACATCCACGATTACGCCTGCGGAGAGAAGAATACCGGTGGGATCCTTTTTCAGAACGCCAGCGGCACGCGAAAGTCTCGAACGGCTTCACTGGGGGAGAATCCGGCTTTCGCGTACCCCCTCAGAGCCTGATACCGGCGCCCCCTTGTGTCCAGCGTCCGGACTTCTCTTTCGGACAAATCCAGGCAGGTAAAAGAGACCATCTGCGTCTTCGTTCCCGCCCTCAAAAAAACGCTCTGTTGTCTGATCCTTACGCTTTATTCTGAAGGTGAGCATTCTGATCGTTTCATTATGTGACTCGCCAGCCCTTTTATACATGTAAAAATGGGTTGTCAAGGAATTTTTCAATTGGGGCTTTAGCCGACACCGATCTCCTCTTCGTGCTTGTAATGATAGAGGTGCTTGTGCCATAATCCGTCCACCATTTTGGGAACTGATTTTATATCCGCAAGGCAAGGCATCGGGTATGCATTCCCAATTCGTTATGAGGTGAGGCCATGAACCCGGAATTTATCGATTCACTGGTTATAAAAAATAATACGAAGATTATCTTTCTGATCATGGACGGTCTCGGTGGCCTCCCGATGGAAGGAACAAATCAGACAGAGCTGGAATCGGCAAAAACACCCAACCTCGATGCCCTGGCCAGAACTTCCGTCTGCGGGCTTCTGGATCCCGTCGGATATGGCATTACACCGGGAAGCGGTCCGGCGCACTTCGCACTTTTCGGCTATGATCCCATAAAGAATAACATCGGCAGGGGAATCCTGGAGGCGGCAGGGATCGATTTCCCAATGACCGATCGGGATCTCCTTATCCGGATTAATTTCGCCACGATCGACGCAAATGGAACCATTATCGATCGGCGGGCCGGCAGAATCGACAACGCGACCAACCAGCGAATCTGCCGGAAGCTCCAGCAAAACATCCAAAAGCTTTCAGACATAGAGATCATCTTTGAACCGGTTCGGGAGCATCGCGCTCTTTTGGTCCTGAGGGGGGATGGTCTCCGGGAGGAAATCCTTGAAACCGATCCACAGAAGACCGGACTTCCTCCTCTGTCTCCGAACGCCCTGGTTCCGGAGGCGAAGGAAACGGCAGCCCTGCTACAGAAACTGATCCACAGAGCCGGAGAAATCCTTTCCGACGAAGAGAAGGCGAACATGATGCTTCTCAGGGGATATTCCCGGTACCATCGCTACCCCAGCGTGATGGAGCGGTTTGGACTGAATGCCCTGGCCATCGCCGGTTATCCCATGTATCGCGGCATCGCCCGCCTTCTGGGAATGGTGATCGGCCCTCAACCTTCATCCATCAGGGAGGAGTTTCTCGCCCTTCGTGACCGTTACAGTCAGCACGATTTTTTCTTCCTTCATGTCAAACCTACGGATTCCAGAGGCGAAGACGGGGATTTTGACGCAAAGGTGGCCGTGATTGAAGAGGTGGATAGGCTGATCCCGCTGATTACCGATCTCAAACCAGACGTCCTTGTCGTTACGGGTGATCATTCAACGCCGGCCGCTCTCGCCTCTCACAGCTGGCATCCCCTGCCGGTTCTGCTCTCATCGGCCACCTGCCGACCGGACCGGGTGGATCGATTCGGCGAACGAGACTGCATCGCGGGCGGTCTCGGGAGATTGCCCACGGTGTACCTCATGGGACTCGCCCTCGCCCACGCCCGCAGACTCGAAAAATTCGGAGCCTGAGCTCTTATTATGAAGTAATATCCTGGGGGTTTGAATAATGATCGCAAACAGACTGAAGAAAGTGGCGCCTTCGCTGACATTGGCAATCGACGCAAAGGCAAAACAGATGATCAAAGACGGCGTGGACCTCGTTGGTTTCGGCGCTGGCGAACCTGACTTTAACACACCGGAAAACATCAAGGATGCCGGCATAAACGCAATCAAGGACAACAAAACCCGATACACGCCGGCATCCGGACTGCCCGAACTCAAGGCTGCCGTAGCCGGGAAATTCAAGAAAGAAAACGGGCTTGAGTACAAGCCTTCGGACATTATCATTTCCTGCGGCGCCAAGCATTCGCTGTACAATATTTTCACGGCGATATTGAATCCCGGCGACGAAGTGATCATCTTCTCGCCTTACTGGGTTTCTTATGAGGAACAGGTCAAGATCGCCGATGGGGTTCCGGTTTTTGTGCGGCTCGACGAGTCGAGGAATTTCGAGATCGATTATGAGCTGCTTGAGCAAAAGATCACAACCAAGACAAAAGCCATGATCGTGAACTCGCCTTCAAACCCCACGGGTGCGGTGCTTTCTGCAGGCGCTCTGGAGAAACTTGCGGACATCGCCTTGAATCACAACCTGCTGATTATCTCCGACGAGATTTATGAAAAAATCATTTACAACGGGAAACAGCATACTTCCATCGCCTCCCTCTCGAAGGAGGTGAAGGCGCAGACGATCGTGGTCAACGGCGTGTCAAAAACGTACGCCATGACGGGCTGGCGTATCGGTTATCTCGCTTCCGACAACAGGGAGATCATTTCAGCCATCGATAACCTTCAGTCGCATTCTACGTCGAACCCCGCGACCATGACACAGGCGGCCGCCATGGAGGCCCTGATCACGCCGGACAGCGTCGTGCAGGCAATGGTGGCGGAATTTGATAAAAGGAGACGACATATCATGAAGCGCCTGGACGGGATACCGGGGCTGACTTATGTCGAACCGGAGGGCGCATTTTATATCTTCCCGAACTTTTCCTCCTTAGCGGGAAAGACCATCAAGGGCAGGCAGATTAAAGGATCTCTTGACCTTGCTGATATGTTGTTGAACGACGCGAAAGTGGCCATTGTACCGGGGATAGCATTTGGCGCAGACGACAATTTTCGACTGTCTTACGCAACGTCCATGGCAAACATAGACAAAGGGCTCGACAGGATAGCCGAAGCTCTGAAATAACCCTATTTCGAACTCATTATTTCAATTCGGGATTCGATGGCGAGGGCCTTTTCGGCGCTCCCAGCCGCTTCATAAAAAGATTTCAGACGTTCGAGCCAGGCCAGCAGCGCCATCTTCCAACCGTTCTGCGAAGCAGTTTCCACAGCGGTCTGGAGGATCGCCTCAGTCTCCAGCTTGTGGCGGACGGCCAGACCCGCGGCAATCAGACGGGATAGCGGGTCATTGATCGCGGCGATTGCGTTCGCCGCCTTCGGGGCATCGCCGCTTTGTAACGCCGCCCAAAGCGGACGATAGGGTTCCGGCAGGAGCAACAAGTCCACCTTGGCCACCCCCCCCTTTAGGAAAAGATAATAATTACGGTTTGCGGGGATGGACTCCACAGCCTCAACCTTCAGGTAATCGCCATCCTCCGGCTCTCTCAGAACGGCGATCTGCAGGGCCATACGCGTCAGCCACACCTTCCCCAAAAGATCGATATCCCCGCCCTTCTTGATCTCCTCGACGGCCTTCTTGAAATGGATCTCCGTAATGGGCGGCTCGCGGCCGATCAGAAAATCTTGTTTAAAATTCCCCAACTGCTGATGACCCGCCGCGATCCACACGGGCGCAGGCTTGCTGCCACAACCGGTCAGCAAAAAGATCAAGAAAAGAAGAGAAAATGCCTTCTTCATGGCAGCTTTATCTCCGGTCGCGCCTTGAAGGGAATCTTCCTGTCGATCTCATCGGCCAGATTGCCGATCGACTTCACCGTTTCATCCAACGCATTCCGCAGCCCTTTCAGATCCTTCGCGGAATCGGCCGCCTCATAACTCACCTTGTTGATGTTGTCGAATGTAACGTCAATCTTCGCCAGTTTCCCCAGCAGGTCGCGGAGGATGTTCCGCAACTGAGGCAGGATGCCGTCTTGGCCGTAGATTTCCTCATCGGTCTTGCCGGCCATCCCATCGACCCGCTTGAGGATCCCATCCACCTTGACAGTGATGTCCCTGAGCTTATTGATGGCTTCGTGTATCGATTTCACGCTTTCCGGATCGCCGACGGCCATAGCCAGCAGGGAGTCTTTCTTGGAAAACCGGGCAGTCAGCGTCTCCGCGTTCCGGAGGATCCGGTTCACATCCCCAGCCGGATCGGACAAGCTCGCCGTAATATGTTCGATATTGGCCATGATCCGGTCGGCCTTGTCGACGATCGGCCGCGCCCGCTTGATGATTTCGTTGATGTCATTGGATTCGGTCAGTTCAGGAACCATTTCAGGAGATAGAGGCAGAGCGTTCAGATTGTTCGTCTGGACGATGATCCGCGGTGAGCCGATCAGCGGCTTGTCAATAACAAACTTGCTGTTCGCCCGGATCATTCTATTATGGCGATCCGGGATCTTGATCCGGATGAGAACGATTCCCTGATCGTTCAACTCCAGCGCACTGACGCGGCCGATCGTGAAGCCCCAGACGGCTACGGGCATCCCTTCCGTCAGGTTATCGCCCGACTTGGATGAAAGAGTGTAAGTATGGACCTTGGAAAACACCCCTTTCTTGTAGGCCACATATCCAATTGAGGCCATGATCAGAAGGGATGTAATCGCAATGAAGAGCCCTACCTTGAATTCAATCCTTTGCACAATCCGTTGCCCCGTATCGCCCTTTTTCCCAATTATAATCGAAAATATGGGCTTCTGCAATCAAATCATCGACCTTATGGAAGGCATCCGTAAGAAAGCACCCTTCCGGGAGGTTGGATAGAATCCGAAAAGGTCTGTCCAGAACGACGACCGCTTCGCGGACCATTGCCGCTCTCATAAGCATCACGCAAAAGAGCTCCTCCTTATTTAGTGAATGGCTTCTCTGCTCGACGATTTTTGCCATGCCAAATCGTTCCAGAAGCTCAACCGCCAATGCCTTGGCCTCTTCCCAAGGCATGTTCTCATGGTACTGGCGGATCAGGGCGATGTTGCTCCATACGGGCAAATTCGAGATCAGGGGGATATCCGGGGAGACCAGCCCCAGATGCTCTCTGTGTTCCTCCAGAAAAGCGTTCAACGAAGTCTGCAGGGCGTCTTCGCTATCGAAGAACGTCAAATGAATCTGATGATCGATGACAACACCTCTATGGTTACGATGGCCACGAAGACCTTGACCATGCCATTCAAGACCGAAATGGGGATGCTCGTCAGCTCCTCCGAAGCGCTCAGGCCTATACGAATCGGGATCAGCGTTATAAAAAACCCGAAGGTTGCGCACTTGATCAGCAGGATGACGATATCCAGAACATCGGTGGAACGCAACAATGTATCGACATAGGTGTCCACGCTGGTTCCGAAGACCAGGCTTGAGACAAGGAGCCCGGTCGAGAGGACCACGAGTGCGAAAAGGCTGGTGAGGAGGACCATCGAAAACACCCCGTTCAAAATTCGCGGAATGAAGAGATAATGGATCAGATCGATCCGGAAACTATTGAGCGTGCTCATTTCCCGGTTGACCTTCATCACCGCGATTTCGGTGTTGATCGCCGAACTGGAACGGAGCGCTATGAGCAGCACCGTTATAAAGGGGGACAGCTCAGTCACAACGAAACCCATGAGCAGCCGTCCCAGATAGTCCATGTTCTTCACCGCATTAAAGGCCATGCCGTTAATCAGGAAGCCGAAGATAACCGCCACGAAAAGGAACAGTGGCAGTATCTGGACCGAGGTGAAATAGAGTTGATGTATGAAAACCATCAGTGACGCGCTGTTGTATGTCCGACGATCGAAAAAATTGAGGAAGACGCGGACGGCAAACGCAAGGGTGCCGCGTAACGAAGATGTCCCAAGCATGGCGGCCCTGCCGATATTGCCGATGGCAGCAATCATTACGGAAATCATCTTGGACGTTCCATGAGAATGCTTGCGGACTTCCCTTCCCGATCATCGTTCCGCACTCGAGCACGAGGATCAAATGAGGCTCCCTGCCTGGACGCAACAGCATATTCATGATGCGGCATTCTTTTAACACAGGAAAGCATCAGCGCAAAGCAGATTCCGTAAAGGAATTCCTTTTTTTTACGGAGACTGCTATATAGAAGCAAAATATTGGTTTGGAGAATGGCAATGAAAATCGTGCGCTTTTTAACCGAAGAGGGAAATATCTGCCTGGGAAGCATCAAGACGGATCGACCGGAGGAAGCTTGGATCCTTCGGGGAGATCTGTTCAGCAAACTTGAAATGACCGGACAGACGGCCCGCGTTGGACGTCTCCTTTCCCCGATAGATCCCCCCAATATCCTTGCCGTCGGACTCAATTACAGCCGCCATGCGGAGGAAACAAAGATCGGCCGACCGGACATCCCCGTCCTGTTTCTCAAAGCGACAACTGCGGTCATTGGTCCGGACGAGATGATCCTCCTGCCTTCAGCGGGACCCGACCGGGTTGATTATGAGGCGGAGCTTGCCGTGGTTATCGGCCGGAGGGCCAAAAACGTGAGCCGCAAGGAGGCTCTCGGGTGTATTCTGGGATATACCTGTGCAAATGACGTCAGCGCACGCGACTGGCAGATTGAAAAACAGAAGAAACAATGGGCGCGGGGTAAAAGCTTTGACACCTTCTGCCCTCTCGGGCCCTGCCTGGCCACACGGGACGAAATTCCGGATCCGAACATTCTTCGGGTCCGGGCAATCCTCAATGGTCAGGTTATGCAGGATTCCAACACCTCCGACATGATTTTCGATGTGCCGTCGCTGATCAGCGATCTGAGCCGATCTTTCTCACTGCTTCCGGGAACCGTCATTCTGACCGGAACGCCGGAGGGGGTCGGCTTTACGAGGAACCCTCCGGTGTTCCTCAGGGAAGGGGACGCAATCACCATCGAAATCGATGGAATCGGAAGCCTCACCAATGTGGTCGGAAGAGAGTCGGACGAATGATCGCATTTAGGAAGAACTTATGAGCGTGCTCATCCATTTCTCAATCTTTCCAACCGACAAACAGACGAGCGTCAGCCCCTATGTGGCCAGGGCCGTCAAGATCATCAGGGACAGCGGACTTCCTTACAAACTTGGCCCGATGAGCACGGCCGTCGAGGGGGAGTGGGATGAGGTCATGGGTGTGGTGGATCGCTGCTTCAGGGAACTCCGGAAAGATTGCGGCCGAATTTACATGACGGTCCAGGCAGATTACCGGAAAGGGGCATTGGGCCGAATCGACGGAAAGATCAAGTCTGTCGAGGATAAACTTTAAGGGCTTCGGAATTCGTTCCCCTTTTTTCGTAGTGGGCCATTATTGCTCTGCTCAAAATCAAACCCCTCCCTTATTTCTGACAGATCGGGCAGAACCACGTTCCCCGCCCGCCCAGCGTAATTCGTTGAATGCTGCCGCCGCAACGTCGGCAGGGTTCCGCCTGACGTGAGTACACCTCGAGATGGTTCTGATTCGTGCCGATGCAACCGAAAAGATCCCTCCAGTCGGAGACTGTTGTGCCCCGGCAGGCGACGGCCCGGCATAAAATTGCCTTGGCCGCTTTCGACACCTTCCGCCATTCCACCGTCGTCAGGTTGCACGCAGGCCGACGCGGGTCGATCCCCGCGGCAAAGAGGATCTCGCACGCATAGATGTTGCCGATCCCGGCGACAAGCCGCTGATCCATTAGAAAGGATTTCACCGGCATCCGCCGCGTCCGGGCGATCTCCAGGAGACGCCTTGCGGGAAGACCCTCCAGGGGATCATCGGGAAGCACCGGAGCGATTTTATCCGGCTGCACGGCGAAGGTCGCGAAACGGCGCGGATCGATCAACAACAATATCCCGGCAGAAAGGCCGATCGTCAGGCGACAGTAAGGGACTATGCTGGGGGATAATGGCTTATCGGCCGCCAGATATAGAAGACGACCGGACATCCTGAGGTGGAGCTCCACCGTCATGCCTCCATTCATTTGAAGCTGAATGTACTTTCCCCGGCGAGTCACTGCTGCGACACGCTGTCCGATCAGTTCTGCAACCTTCCTCGTAAAAGTGCCCGGGATAACTTTGCCGCTGCCTCCTCTTTTTCGTTCGACACTTCCAAGGCGTGGATCCATAATGTCGATCCGGAGGATTTCCTGACCCTGAAGGACGGTGTTCAACTGGCGGCAGAGGGTTTCGACCTCAGGAAGTTCCGGCATCCTTTTATCCTCCAATCGATTGTCGACGGGTCAGTGTTCAGATGGATATGAGAAATCGTAGACCTCTCCCTCTTTCTCTCTGTTTTGAATATGGGGTGATGGCATATCCATGTCAAGTGGAAAAAGGACCCATTAAATCGGAATCAATTGTTCTCTTTTACCGTTACCAGGAACAATAAATTCCTTGTTTGTTTATTTATACTTTACAATATGTTATATATCAAATACGCGAATGTCCTGAAAATATTGCTGGCGTCATTGGGGCAATCGGAATATATTATTCCTGTAACAATGGGACAAGTTCCCGTAACATATTAAAATAACGACACGTTATGGCAACGGCACGGATCTTCCTATATATGCCGACATCATTTGTCCGGTGGATGGCTTGAGGGCGGCTTGGATGGGGAAACCGGGCACGGACGAACAGCAAGGGCATGCAGCATGGTTCTTCCCAGAAAAAAAACGGCCACCTTGACGGGCATTGTCATCCCGACGGATTGGAACGACCGCCAGGAGGTGGTCGCTGCGGCCTTAGCGACAGCGGATGAAAAGGAGTACCCGATCGCCGGAAATAAGAAGGGTAAAGAACTGATGGATTTGCTTCAGCACCAGGTTGAAGCAACCGGCGCGCTGGAGCGGGATGAAAAAGGCAGGATGGTCATCACGATCAGGAGCTATATCGTCAAGTAACCATGAGGTTTACTCCATGAAACCCCGTCAGAATTTTGTATTGACAGGCCGTCTCGAAAGGAGTAAAGCGCCAGCAAAAATGAATGACGATGATTGCAGCGTGTTAGTTGCGCACGGAGTACAGAGATCCCGACCATTATGATGGGTTTTAACCAAAGGAGAGGTTTTATCCTCATCTTTTTGAGTATTCAGAAGACAGGAGGCTCATATGGAAAGTGAATCGCTTTTTGCGGAGGAGGCTGAACCTCCAGGTAGTGGGACCGGCAACGGTCTGCAACCCTACGATGGACATGCCGGCATGTCCATGAACATGCTCTACACCCCTCCTAAGCTTCCGGCCAGGCCGGCGCCAATGTTGTCCACTTTTGGAGACAGCCCGGCGAAGGCCTTCCGAAAACGTTTTTTCCCGAACACCCCCCTCAAGGAATGGAACGACTGGCACTGGCAGCTTCGCAACCGCATCCGAGACGCGGAGACGTTGGGGCGAATGATCCACCTGTCGGAGGATGAGCGGCACGCCATGGTCGGCGCGGCGGGCTCTCTCCCGCTCGCGATCACCCCTTACTACATGAGTCTGATCGATCAGTGGAACCCCCGCCAGGCCCTGCGCCGGACGGTCGTACCTACCGTGCATGAGCACTTCCGCAGCAGCGGCGAAGCGGACGATCCTCTCCACGAGGACGAAGACAGTCCGGTTCCCGGGATCGTCCACCGATATCCCGACCGTGTATTGTTTCTGGTGACGGGGATCTGCTCGACCTACTGCCGGTACTGCACCCGGTCGCGGATGGTCGGACACCACAACAACCAATGCCTCAACACCGAACAGTGGGAGAAGGGGATTGCGTACATCGCGGCGCATCCGGAGGTGCGAGACGTTCTCCTTTCCGGTGGAGATCCGCTGACCCTTGCGGACGAACAACTGGAGTGGCTGCTCGCGCATCTGCGGCGGATCCCCCACGTGGAGATGATCCGGATCGGTACGAAGATGCCTGTCGTCCTCCCGCAGCGGATCACACCTTCCTTGGTCCGGATGCTACGACGTTATCATCCCCTATGGATCAGCATCCATACGGCCCATCCGGATGAGTTGACTCCAGATGTCGCCAGGGCGTGCGCGCGCCTCGCCGACGCGGGTATCCCGCTCGGGAGCCAGACGGTACTGCTCTCCGGCATCAACGACGATGTGGAGACGATGAAGCGCCTCGTTCACGGCCTGCTGAAGATCAGGGTTAAGCCCTACTACCTTTATCAGTGCGACCCGATTCCGGGTTCTTCCCATTTCCGGACCCCCGTCGAAAAAGGGCTGGCAGTGATCCGGGGACTGCGGGGATTCACCACCGGCTACGCGGTGCCGACCTATGTCATCGATGCTCCCGGCGGCGGCGGGAAGATCCCGCTTCTTCCGGAATACGTCGAGGGGCGAGAGGGGGGCGATCTGCTCCTGCGCAACTACGAGGGGAGGGTTTTCATCTATCCGGACAGCCCATCGATGGAAGGCATCATTCACTGAGAATTTAACTTGAAGATCGGCATCACATACGACCTGAGAGATGATTACCTCGCCGAGGGCTTCGGAGAGGAAGAGACAGCCGAGTTTGACCATCCGCTGACGATCGCGGCAATCGAGGATGCCTTGCAATCGCTCGGTTACGAGACGGATCGGATCGGCCACATCCGGGCGCTGACCCGGCGGCTCGTTGAGAACGAGCGGTGGGATCTTGTTTTCAACATTGCCGAGGGGCTCCGGGGTTTTGGCCGCGAGGCGCAAATCCCAGCCCTTCTGGATGCATGGGACATCCCCTACACCTTCTCCGATCCGCTCGTACTTTCGCTCACCCTCCACAAAGGGATGACGAAGCGGGTGATCCGCGACCTCGGAATTCCGACGCCGGATTTTGCCGTCGTCGAAGCGCCGGAGGAGATCGCGACCGTGGCGCTTCCCTTTCCACTCTTTGCCAAACCGGTCGCGGAGGGAACGGGAAAAGGGGTTACCGCTTCCTCGAAGATTGAGGATAGGGCACAGCTTGAACACGTATGCCTGGATTTATTGGCAATGTATCGCCAGCCTGTCCTTGTCGAAACCTTTCTCTCCGGGAGGGAGTTCACCGTGGGAATTATCGGAACCGGTACAGAGGCGTTCGCTCCCGGGGTGATGGAGGTTCATCTCACGGAGAAGGCGGAGAAAGGGGTCTATTCCTACGCGAACAAGGAAGACTGGCACGGGCGGATCGAGTATCACCTTGCCGCGGATGACATGGCCCTTGCGGCTCAGAAAACGGCGCTTGCCGCCTGGCGCGGCCTCGGCTGCCGCGACGGAGGGCGGATCGACCTGCGCGCCGACACAAAAGGCGTGCCCAATTTCATCGAGGTAAACCCTCTTGCGGGGCTCCGACCCGAACATTCGGATCTGCCGATTCTCTGCGAGCTCGCCGGGATACCTTACCGGGAGCTGATCGCCGGAATAATGCGCTCCTCCCTGAAACGCACCGGACTTTGATATGAAAATTGCCGTCATCCACGGAGAAGTGCCCACCGGCGCCGGCCGGGACGAACAGGATGTCCTCACACAGGTTGACTCTGTCTCCCGGGGACTTGTCATCCTGGGCCATGAGCCCGTCGTCGTTCCCGTTTCACTGAACCTCGCCGCTTTCGCGCGGACCATCACGGATCTGCGACCCGCAATGGTCTTCAATCTCGTGGAGACGCTGGCCGGAAAGGGAAACCTTGTCCATCTCGTTCCCGCTCTCCTCGACGTTTTGAAAATCCCTTACACGGGCGCGGGGACGGACGTAATGCTGCTCACCTCAAACAAGGTCCTCACGAAGCAATGGCTCTCCGCCGCAGGCCTGCCGACGCCGCCGTGGGTCACCGCCGCGCAGGCGCATGAGGGGTTGCGCATCGAAGGGGCATGGCTCGTCAAGTCCGTCTGGGAGCACGCCTCCATCGGCCTCGATGAGGATTCGGTCCTCTTCGGGACGGACCGGAAACGGCTCTTCGCGGAGATGGACGTACGCAGGGAGCGGCTAGGCGGGGCCTGTCTGGCCGAAGCCTACATCGACGGCCGGGAACTGAATCTCTCGCTGTTGGAGGACGCGGCCGGACCGGAGCTTCTTCCCCCCGCGGAGATCCGGTTCGACGCCTACCCGCCGGGAAAGGTCCGTGTTGTCGGCTACCGGTCGAAATGGGAAGAGGGAACGTTCGAATTCGCAAACACCATCCGGACCTTTGAGTTTTCAGCGCAGGATGCCCCTCTGATTGTGAAACTCAAGGAGCTCGCTCTCGGGTGCTGGGAGCTCTTCGGGCTGCGGGGATACGCCCGGATCGATTTCCGCGTGGACAGAGAGGGACAGCCCTGGATTCTCGAAGTGAACGCAAATCCCTGCTTATCGCCGGACGCGGGCTTTCCCACGGCAGCCCTTCAGGCAGGCCTCATGTATCCGAACCTTCTTGACCGTATTCTTAAACATCCGAGGCAATGCTAAGCATGTTCAAGCCACTTATATTGTTAACCTTATCTAACCTGTTCATGACATTTGCCTGGTACGGCCATCTGAAGAACATGAACGGGATGCCCCTGTTTTTGATTATCCTGCTGAGTTGGGGAATCGCCTTCTTCGAGTATCTTTTCCAGGTGCCCGCAAACCGGATCGGCATCCATTACTTCGACCTCGGCCAGTTGAAGATTATCCAGGAGATCATTACGATGATCGTTTTTGCCGGTTTTGCCATACTTTACATGAGGCAACCCCTGAAGCTCGATTACCTCTGGGCGGGATTCTGTCTCGTCGGCGCGGCCTACTTCATGTTCCGGGGAGGACTCCCCCATGCCTGAGAAGAACGGGATAACGTCCCCCTTTTTTCGTGAAGAGGTCCGGCCGGAGGACCGGCGGGCGGTCGGCAGGCTTGTCCGCGCAACAGGTTTTTTTTCGGACGAGGAAATTGACATTGCCGTGGACCTCGTGGAAGAGCGACTGGCCAGGGGCAGCGCAAGCGGATATCTCTTCCTATTCGCGGAAGAGGCAGACCGCCTGCTCGGTTACACCTGCTTCGGCCCGATTCCCGGCAGCGTCCACAGCTTCGATCTCTACTGGATCGCCGTCGATCCCCAAGAGCAGGGGCGGGGAGTCGGCCGGACGCTCATTACCTCCTCGGAGCGGATCATGGCCGGGTGCGGGGCCCGCCGGCTTTACGCGGAGACCTCTTCCCGACCCCAGTACGAATCGACCCGCGCCTTCTATCTCGCTTGCGGCTATCGGGAGGAGGCATTCCTGATCGACTTTTACGCTCCTGGAGACGGCAAGGTGATTTTCTCAAAGAGCCTTCCCGCCTCTGCATCCTGAAGGTCAGCACAAATATTCTTGCTTACTCCCATGCCAAGTGGTAATTGATACCATTACTTTTGTTCCTAAAATCTTAGGGAGGTAAGAATCAGGGCCATGAGATTATTGCCGAGGGAAGAGAAATTCTTTGATTTGTTCGAGCAACTGGCCGAGAAGATCGAGGTCGGGGGAAAACTCTTTTTGGAGATGGTGGAAATAGGCGCCTACAGCGAGGCACAGGCTGCCCGCATCAAAGAAATAGAGCACGAGGCGGACATCATCACCCACCAGACCTACGGGAAGATGCATACCACCTTTCTGACACCTCTCGACCGCGAGGACATCTGTGCCCTCGTCAACAAGATGGACAGCATCCTCGATATGACGGAGGCGGCCGCCGCCCGGATGATCCTCTACCGGGTGAAGGAGCCATCGCGGACGATCATCGATCAGGTCCGCATCCTCAATGAAGCCATCGGCAAGATCAAGGTGATCATCCATGGCCTCAGGGACATGAAAAACTCCTCGCAGATTCTCCAGGCCTGCGTCGAGATCAACACCCTTGAAAACGCCGGGGATGTGGTCCTGCGCACGACGATCGCAAATCTCTTCGGGAACGAGCCCGACGTCCGCGAGTTGATCAAGTGGAAGGAGATCCACGAAAGGATCGAAGAGGCGATTGATGTCTGCGAGGACGTCTCCAACATCGTGGAGGGAATCGTCCTGAAAAATGGCTGAAACGCTTCTTGTCATCTTCCTCGTTCTGACAGCACTGGCGTTTGACTTCATCAACGGCTTCCACGACGCGGCAAACGCCATTTCGACCATCGTCTCAACGCGAGGCCTCACCCCCCGCCAAGCCGTTATGTGGGCAGCCTTTTTCAATTTCGTCGCTTTTTTTCTTGTCGGCACCCCCGTGGCGAAGACAATCGGCACCGGTATTATCCAGACCGGAATGATCAGCGATGCGGTGATCTTTGCGGCGCTGG
>JAHFBU010000007.1:0-3089 GCA_023249795.1 Syntrophaceae bacterium | reverse complement strand
GTATTTCGGCCTGCCGAGCAGTTCCTCGCATGCACTGATCGGCGGCCTGATGGGCGTCGGATTGGTGAAGGGAGGGCTGAAAGTCCTCGTCTTCTCCGGAATCATCAAGACGGCAATCTTCATCGTCCTCTCTCCCGCAATCGGCATGGTGCTGGGGTTCATCTTCATGATCATCGTCATCAACCTTAGCCGGAACTCGACGGTCTATCGGACGGACTCGCTCTTCCGGAGACTCCAACTGATCTCCTCCGCGGTCTTCTGCATGGGTCACGGGATGAACGACGCCCAGAAGACGATGGGAATCATAGCAATGATCCTTTTCAGCCATGGGCTCCTGGGACCGGTCTTTCACGTCCCTGCTTGGGTGGAAATCTCCTGTTACGTTGTGATTGCGCTGGGGACAATGATGGGTGGGTGGCGAATCGTCAAGACGATGGGAACCAAAATCACGAAAGTCCGGCCGATGGGGGGATTCTGCGCGGAGGCGGCGGCTGCGGGGTCAATCATCGGGGCGTCGCTGGCCGGTATCCCCGTGAGCACGACCCACACGGTCACCGGCGCGATTGTCGGCATCGGCGCGACACACCGCCTCACCGCGGTGCGTTGGGGGGTGGCGGGAACCATCGTCTGGGCCTGGATCCTGACGATTCCCCTCTCGGCGCTCATCTCCGCCGCGATTTATGCCCTTTTGACCCTCTGGTGAGCTACGTTTCTCCCCTGCGATAAAACTCCTCATACATCTCCCAGAGCGCAACGAGCAGCGAGGTGATGACGGGGCCGATCACAAAGCCGGAAACCCCGAAAATAACGATTCCGCCAAGCGTCGAGAGAAAGATGAGCAGGGAGTGCAACTCTACATCCTTGCCGATCAGGATGGGCCGCAGCAGATTGTCTATCGTGCTGATCACGAGGAAGCCGAAGGCAAGGATCAGAACCCCCTCCCAAATGTGGCCGGTCAGAACCATGATAATCCCGGCGGGCGCCCAGATAATGGAACAGCCAACCGCCGGGACGATGGACGCCAAAATCATCAGGAGCCCCCAGACCAGCGCCCCTTCGACATCCGTCGCGAAAAAGACGATCCCCCCCAGCGTCCCCTGAATCCCGCCGATAATCAGCGTCACCTTCAACGTCGAATGCGCCGTCACGATGAACCGCTCGAAGAGAAACTTGATCTGCCCCGCTTCAAGGGGAATGACCTTCCCCGCCATCCTCAGAAACCGCTCCCCGTCCCGGACGAAGTAGAAGAGGGTGTAGAACATGATCGCGAACTGGACCAGCAGGCCGAGCGTGTTCTGCGTTAAATCCTTCAAATGGTCGACAATGTAGCTGGTGATTCCCCGCACGACTTCGGTTCCCTTTGAAATCAGCACAGCCTCGTCGATGTTGAACAGCATGAATAAGGAATTGTCGGATATCTTCTCCAGGAGGTGAAGAAATTTCTGATTCATCGGCCCCGTATCCGATGCCAGCGTGGTGTAGAGCCGCAGAGACTCATTGAAGGCCAGCATTCCGATGAGCCCCGCGGGCAGCAGAATGATCAGCGCGATAATCAGAAAAAGGATTGTTGTGCTCAGGTTCGGGCGGTTAAGTTTATCGTTGATCCGTTTGTAAAGGGGGCGGAAGACCCCGGCGATGACCGCTGCCCAAAAGATCGGAAAGAAAAAGGGCATGAGAAGGTAGAAAAAAAGGATCGTGACCAGGCCCAGGATGGCAAACAAAGGGATGTTCCTGTCTTTATCATTTCCCGTCATATCCTTGCCTCCCAAAGTCTATTTCCCGGAGCCCGGAACCTGTGTCGGGCCCCGGGTTTCCGCCGCTGATCGATCCCGAATGATTTTCAGGAAACCTACACAATCCCGCCCCCGAAGGCAAGGGACTTTTATCGGAGCCAACGAAGGCGTTTGTGCCGCGATCAGGCGAGATCGAAGCGATCCAGGTTCATCACCTTGGTCCACGCCGCCACAAAATCATGCAGAAACTTCTCCTGCGCGTCCTCACATCCGTAAACTTCCGCGAGGGCCCGGAGTTGAGAGTTCGAACCGAAGATCAGATCGACGCGGGTGCCCGCCCACTTGAGTTCGCCCGTTGCGCGGTCACGACCCTCGAACACGCCATCCGCTTCCGATGCCGCCTTCCATTCCGTGCCCATGTCGAGCAGGTTCACGAAGAAGTCATTGGTGAGCGTCTCCGGTCGCCTGGTGAAGACACCGAGCCGAGAGCCACCGAAGTTGGTGTTCAGAACACGCATGCCGCCGATGAGAACGGTCATTTCCGGCGCAGTCAGCGTCAGGAGCTGCGCCCTGTCAACCAGCAGTTCCTCGGCCGATACGGAGTACTTTGCTTTTAGATAGTTGCGGAAACCGTCCGCCTTCGGCTCGAGGACGGCGAATGACGCCGCGTCGGTCTGCTCCTGCGACGCGTCCGTGCGCCCCGGCGTGAAGGGAACAGCCACATGGTAACCGGCATTCTTCGCGGCCTGCTCGACACCTGCGCATCCGCCCAGGACAATCAAATCAGCGAGTGACACCTTCTTCCCGCCGGACTGCGTGCTGTTGAAAGCGTTCCGGATGCCCTCCAGGGTTTTGAGCGCCTTCGCCAACCGATCAGGCTGGTTGACTTCCCAATCCTTCTGCGGCGCGAGACGGATGCGCGCACCGTTCGCACCGCCGCGCATGTCGGAGCCGCGGAACGTAGATGCCGACGCCCAGGCGGTCGAGACCAGTTCCGGGATGGACAGGCCCGAGGCAAGGATCTTGCTCTTGAGGTCCGTGATCTCCTGCGCATCGATCAGCTCATGATCGACCGCGGGCACCGGGTCTTGCCAGATCAGTTCCTCCGCCGGGACCTCCGGGCCGAGATAGCGCGAGCGGGGGCCCATGGCGCGGTGGGTCAGCTTGAACCACGCACGGGCGAAGGCCTCCGCGAAAGCCTCGGGGTTCTGCTGGTAGCGCCGCGCAATCGGTTCGTAGATCGGGTCGTGGCGCAGCGAGAGGTCCGCCGTGGTCATCATCGGCCGGTTCTTCTTCGACGGGTCGTGCGCGTCAGCCACCACGTCCTCTTCGGCCACGTCCCTGGCCAGCCACTGA
>JAHFBU010000152.1 GCA_023249795.1 Syntrophaceae bacterium | reverse complement strand
CGGCCAGCAGCACTTCCGGCAGGTTTACCATGGCCCGGGCGATCGCCACCCGCTGCATCTCGCCGCCGGAGATCTGGCCCGGAAGGTGATCTTTGCGGTGATCGATCCCCAGGAGTTTCAAAAGCCTTTCAGCCTCGCCCTCCGTGCCGGGCTTCCGATAGAACGTCAGCGGCAGCAACACGTTTTCGATGACGGTCAGCGTGGGAATCAGGTAGAAGTTCTGGAAGATATAACCGAAGGTCTCTCGCCTGATTTTCGTCAACTCCTTTTCCGAAAGGCGTTTCCCGCTGCCGAAGATCGGTCGGTCTCCAAGGCGCAGCTCCCCGCTCGTCGGGTTGTCGAGGCAGCCCAGAAGATTGGTCAATGTCGTCTTTCCTGATCCTGAGGGGCCGATGACCGAAACGAAGTCCCCCCGGTCGATCCGGAGGGAGACATCATTCACCGAAACGATCTCCTCGGCTCCCCGGGTATAGATCTTCGTGAGGTTCTTTGTCTCTATGGCGATGGTTGTCGGGTTCATCGTCCGGCCTCCCCTCTGATCGCTTCGAGCGGCCTGATCCGCCCGGCCCTCCATGCGGGATAAATACCGCTCAGCAGCCCGATGCACAGAATTCCGGCCAGCGTGAAGAGGATCAGCTTCGCGTCGATCATGACAAGCCCCCCGCCCGGGGCGTAGGGCAGGACGCGGCGCATGGCCACATCCGTGACCTTGGAGAGAAACAGCGCAAATATGATTCCGAGAATGCCGCCGGCCGTGCAGAGCAGCAGGGTCTCGATCCAGATCAGCTTGAAAATGTCCCACGGCATGGCGCCGATCGTCTTCAAAATGCCGATCTCCTGGAACCGTTCCCATACCGATGTGAGGATGGTGTTGATCACCCCGACCATTGCAATCAAGATGGCGATCAGAGCGATCGAGAGCACCATGACCTTTGCCGTGGAGATCAGCTTCATGATGGTCTCCTTGACCTGGGCCAGGCTCACGATCTGGACGTCGGGCAGTTGGTAGAGCTTCTCCTCAAGGCGGGCGCTGTCCACCCCCTTTTTGAATTTGAGGCCAATGGTGGTGATTTGATCGGGGGTGCCGAAAACCTTCTGCAGTGTTTTCAAGGGGACGAAGATCGTCCCGTCATCCTGGGTGCCGGTTCGCTCCAAGATGCCCACAACCTTGAACTCGACGTTTTTCTCCGGCATGAGGATCTTGTCGCCCACCTCCCGCTGTTCAAGCTCGGCCGCCTCATAACCCATCACCGTTTCATAGGCGTTCGGATCGGTGAACCACCCTCCTTTTTTGAACTTGAGAAAGGGTTTCAGCTCGGAGAAGGTCTTGGCGTCCACGCCGAAATATCCGGCGATCCCCCCGCTCTCCCCCTTGTTCGGATCGAAGACAGCCGACATCAGGATAGGGGTGATCTGTTCCACCTCCGGCTCTTTTGCGATGTCCGCCATGATGGACTCCTTCATATAACGAAGCCCCGTCCCCCCCTTGAGCATCAGGGTGGCCGCCTCATAAGGGCACCCCTTGGCCATGACCATGATCTGAAAACCCATGTTGTCGATGTCCTTGTTGAGAGAGACCTCATATCCCCGGTTGAACCCAAGCAGGCTCACCAGCACCCAGGATGAAAGGGCGATGCCGACCAGGGTCAGCAGGGTGCGGACTTTTTTCCGCAGAAGATTCTTATAGGCCACCTGAAATTTCGTGATCATTATTGAGCGCCTCCTTTTAAGGTGACGGTGGTGAAGAGTAGACAAACTCGTCCATGAGGATAAGGTTCTTTTTCACTGCCCTGAGCGCCGCGCGAAAATCATCCTCGGCCTCCGGCGCCGGATTCCTGATCGCCTCGACCCTTCCCGACGCCTTTCCGGTTAACACGTCATAGTGGTCGAAGTCCTTGAGGGTCAGCCCGGAAAACTGTTTCCCGAACTTCGCATCCCGGAGTTTGCCGGCATACTGGCTGGTCATCTTCTGGATGTAGAAGGCCCTGATCGTTCCCTCGAGGTTGAGGGCAACGAATACCTGGATGCCCCCGAACTGTCCTTTCTGGTTCACCCCGTGGATATAGCCGACCTTCTGCTTGTTCGCGAATATTTCGTAGATCGTATAGGGGACGTCGATGGTCTCGTAGAGGCCGTGGAATTTGTCCCCAAGCCGCCGTTCCACCTTCGCCAGGAGATTTTCTCCCCCCTTCTTTATGATGGAGGTGTATATCGTCTTGTAGCCGGTGGATTCCGGAAAAAGCCTGGCCACATCGCGGTCGGGGTCGTTGAGATCGCAACCCACGGCGCCCCAGGCCGCCGTGTACGCGGCAATGACCATGAGGAAAGAGAGCAACGCCGCCCATCTCATCATGGAAGGGGTCCGGAACATTTTGCCGAAGGGGCATATGCTGAGCGCAGTGGGTTTCATATCGGCAGATAGTAATAGAGCTGAAGGAGGACCCGGTGGTCATCCGTGTTGTGGTCGTAGGTGTACCCCAGGCGCGCCGTCAGATCCGACTTGACCTGGCTCGAAAGGCAGAGCGCAAGCTCGTAATCGTATTCCTCGCCGAACTTCCAGTAGCTCGGCTGCGCCTCGATCTTGAGCCGTCCCTCCTGGTCCGCGTTGACGCCGAACCGATAGGAGACGGCCAGCGTGTCCTGATCGAGCCACCTTCCGGCATAGAGGTCGAACCGATGTTCGAGATTGTTTCTGAGCATGGTCAGATCGACGCCGGCCAATCTCATCTGCCGGGGTTCAGGATCCCGGAGCCGGTAGCCCATGGTATCGAGGGTGTCGCCGTAACCCAGCGAAAAGCCGAGGTTGAAGTTATCCCGGCTCTGGACGCCGTAGGAGACCCGGGCGGCGGTCATGGAATTGCCCTTCAATTGAACGGGCATCCCCGAACCGGTTGTGACGCTCGCCGACAGGTCCCCCCAGGAGAAGTCCCGGTAGAGTCCTACGCCCCAGTCGCGGTCGTACCCGAATCCCTGGATGGCAAGCGTCCTCAAAATCAGGCCGTGGCTGTCGAAATAGGAGGAGAGACCGAAGGCGGGCCGGTTGTGACCTACCCACACGTAACTCAGGGGGGTCTTGACCTTGACGAAAGCGTTGTACACCTGGGGCTCGAGCGTGTAGGCATGGCGATTATCCCGGCTTCCCCAGTCGGTGTCGGCGGGGTTGTCTTCCGTCAGGGCAAGCCGGGACTGAAGGGCAAACGTCGCCAAGTCCCCTGACTCGCCCGAAATCCTCTGCAGGTAATCGAAACCCACGGATGGTTTCTGCATCTCGGCGTCCGGGTTTTGGGAGTAATAGATAGGTCTCCGCACCTCGGAGGAGTAGCCGGCGATTCCCTGGGCCTCGAAATAGAGGAGGTGGTCCGCATGGGCCGCACCGGCGCCGAGGAGAAGCAAAAGGCCCGCGACGCCGGTGAAAATGGTCTTATACATTGAAGTCGTACCGTCCCCTGAAAATGACCTTCCCGTCTTTGATGACGGAGATTTTTATTTCCCAACCGCCGGGCATGACAATCGAGAGCGGCAGGAGGTAATCCCCCTTGTTGGAAAGCTGGAAGGGGCGGTCTCCCGTTGCATGGGCGCCTCTCATCGAGGGCATGTCCATATCGGCCTTCACTTGCAATGAGGTGTCCTTTTTGCCTTCGCCCGTGAAGATCTCGACCTTCATGATCGCCCGCCCCATCTTCAGCGGCTTGTCGAAACCGTAGATCAGGTAGTAGCCGTTTTCGATCGGAACCTTATCACCGGGGGAAGGCATCGGCAGATACTCCGGCATGGTCGCTGCATTGGCATTCGCCGCGGCCGCCAGTTGAGCCGCTTGCTCGCAGTGGGCGCATCCGGCCTCAACGGGAACCGGGGGGAGAAAGAATAGCCCTGAGACGATGAGAATAACGAGATATCTTTTCATACTGGTTACAACCTCCATTTCTTGCGGATCAGACTGATTCGATAATTTGTTGCGCCAAATCCATCAACATCTGGCTTCGGCCCTATCATGGTTATTGCGGGGATGAAAGTCAAGAAGGACATTATGGGAGGAAAATGGGAGAAAGATCGGCATGAGCCGCTGGGATGACGGTCAGTGGAGCGGCTCATTCTCCAAGAACCTGCTCCGAAGCGGGAGATGCATCTGAATCGGAACAGACCCTGTCCTTTCCCTTCTTTTTCCCCTGATACATAAGGTAGTCCACCCAATGGACAAAGGCCTTCATTTCTTCATGCGGTTTGTACTGCGAAAGCCCGATGCTCACCGTCATATGGACCTCCTGGCCCGGCGCAGGGAAGAAGGTCTCCTTCCTGAACCCCGCCCGGATTCTTTCCGCTATGACGGTGCCGTCCTTGCCCGCGGTCATGGGCAGCAAAACGGTAAACTCTTCGCCGCCGTAACGGTAGGCGGAGTCCGTCTGGCGTAGACAACTCTTTATGACTTGCCCCAGCTTTCTTAAGACCTGGTCTCCCTCGACATGCCCGTAGGTATCGTTGAACTGTTTGAAATTGTCGAGATCCAGCAGCAGAAGGCTTAAGGGCTGCCCATAGCGGTGCACCCGATTGATCTCCATCTTGAGCTGATGATAAAAATGGCGGGAATTGTAAAGCTGGGTAAGCTCATCGACGATGCTGAGTTCGCGGTATTTCTCTTCACTCTCCCGCAACGCCTTGAGCGCTGCCTCTCTCCTGATCTCGGCCCGCCTGATGGGGGCGGTGATGACGAAGCTCAGAAGGATGCCGAGGGCGATCGCCAGAATAACGCCTCCCACAATGATGCACGTCAGAATCAGCCGGGATGATTTATAGATCTCGGCGGATCTCTCCGAGAGTCTCTTTGCATTCTCCTCCTTCAGTCTGGTGAGTTCATCCAGTGCTTCGATCACGTCATTGATCATTTCTCTCGCGGGTCCCATGGCAAGCGCGATCGAA
>JAHFBU010000006.1 GCA_023249795.1 Syntrophaceae bacterium | reverse complement strand
ATGCCGACGGCGAGCGCCGTTGTCAGCGATATCGTCGATATCGCCCGAGATCTGCGAAAGGGAATCGCGGGTCGCGTCCCCCCGCGGGTTTTTGATGAAGAGACCATCGAAGAAATCTGCCTTATGCCCATGGAACAGATCCGGACGAACTACTATTTCCGTTTTTCGGCCGTCGACCGTCCTGGCATCCTTTCCCGAATCTCCGGAATTTTGGGCGCCAACGATATAAGCATCGCCGCTGTCATCCAGAAGGGGAGGACGCAGGGGGGGGGGAGCGTCCCGATCGTGATGACCACATACAAGGCGATGGAAAAAGACGTCCGGAAGGCCCTTGAGGAGATCGACCGTCTCGATATCGTCACGGGGAAAACGGCACTGATACGGATCGAGGATGAAAAGCTCTGATGAAGTACTTGATTCTGCTGGGCGATGGGATGGCGGACGAGCCCCTCACCATTCTGGGGAATAAAACCCCACTGGAATATGCGCACACCCCCCACATGGACCGGATGGCCGAAGTGGGCACCTTGGGGCTGATCGACACAATCCCCCCGGGGCTTCCACCGGGAAGCGATGTCGCCAATCTGGCCGTTCTTGGTTACGATCCACGGCTCTGCTATAGCGGGCGGGGCCCCCTCGAAGCTGCGAATATGGGAATCGCCCTTACGCCGGAGGAAGTTGCCTTCCGCTGCAATTTGGTCACACTTAGCAGCGATGGGGATCCGGTTATGGATGATTTTACGGCCGGTCACATCACTTCCGCCGAGGCGAGGCGAATTATCGTCGATCTCGATGAGGCCATCGGATCGGATACATTCCGTTTCCATCCGGGTGTCGGATATCGGCATCTGCTGATCTGGAAGGAAGGAGAGGCTGAACTTGCGGCGACGCCGCCCCATGATATCACCGGCAAGGCCATCGGACCTTATCTTCCGTCAGGCCGCGGCGCCGACAGGATCATCGGCCTCATTCGACTCTCCCGTGATTTCCTCGCAGACCATCCGGTGAACCGGGCAAGGCTATCCCGGGGACTTAAGGCGGCGAACGCCATCTGGCCCTGGGGGCAGGGCAGGGCACCGCAGATGCAGAAAATAACGGAGCGGTTTCATCTCCGCGGCGGCGTCATCTCCGCGGTGGATCTTTTGAACGGGATCGGCGTCTGCGCGGGTCTGAAGGTCCTCCCGGTCGAAGGGGCCACGGGTTACACGGATACCAACTATGCCGGTAAGGCTGAAAAGGCCTTGACGGCCTTGGATGAACTCGACCTGGTCTTCGTTCACGTCGAGGCCCCCGATGAGATGGGCCATGAAGGGAATGTGGAGGGAAAGATCAGCGCCATTGAGGATTTTGATGAAAAGGTCGTCGGAACGATCCTGCGGGGGATTCCCCGTTTTGGAGATTTCCGCGTGGCGGTCTTGAGCGACCATCCCACGCCGATCCGCCTGAAGACGCATGCCGCGGATCCAAGCCCTTTTGCAGTCCTCTCTTCCCGAGATGAAGAAAATCAGAACAAGGGGATTTCCTTCGGGGAGAACGCGGCAAGAAAATCGGGCAATCTGATTTCTCCGGGATATGGGTTCATGGAAAACTTTGTCGGAGACTGGAGGCGTTTTCTTGAACAGTTCACCCGTTAAGATCCGAGCCATCTATGCTGACACCGATGCCATGGGCATCGTATATCACACAAACTATATCCGCTGGTTTGAGATTGGACGCACCGAGCTTCTCCGGAATATGGGAATTGTCTACTCGGAGATGGAGGCTGCCGGATTCAATCTGCCTCTGACGGAGGTCTACTGTCACTATAACCTTCCGGCGCGCTATGACGATCTGGTTCTCGTTGAAACAGAGATTGCCCATGTCAAATGGGTCAGCATGAAATTCACCTACTGTATCTGGGACGAAAACCGGGAAAATCTTTTGACGGAGGGTTATACGGTTCACGCCTGCACGGACAGGAACGGGAAGATCGTCCGGATCCCGATCCAGATTTCTGACCGGATAAAACCATACTATCCCAAAAATCCTTAAGGAGCGAAGACGAACCCATGGCAACGAAAATGGATAAAAATGAACTTCTTGAGCCTGATAAGCTGCAAATTTTCTTTCTCAGCATTCGGGCATTTGTGGAAAAGCATCGTGTGCGGATCTTTGCCGCAGCGGGAATTTTCCTGCTGATCATCCTGTTGACCGGCTTCTGGCGCCTCTATCAGATGAACTACGAGATGAATGCAGGAAAGCTCTACAACCGCGTCTCCGATACGGCGGCGAAGTCTGGGTCATCCGGAGACACGGCGTCAATTCAGGGATACAAGGGACTCATCACCCAGTATCCGCGGAGCGGAGCGGCCGTTACCGCCCATTACCGTCTCGGAAATCTCTATTTAAGCCGAGGAGAGCTTGATGCCGCCATCGGCGCCTATAATGATTTCCTGAAAAAGGCACCGCCGCGGAGTGATCTGATTACCCTTGCCTACAGCGGTCTGGGGGCCTGCCAGGAGGCAAAGATGGCTTTCAGCAAGGCGCTCGAATTTTATGAAAAAGCGATGAAAACGAACACGGCGTCTTCCTTTGAGGCCCTGAATTTCACCAACATTGCCAGGATTTATGAGGCAATGAACCAACCCGTGAAAGCCTCGGAATTCTACCAAAGAGCTCTGGGGAAGACCATCGATCCACTCATGAGTCTGTATCTGAAGAGAAAGATTTCCGCTTTGGGGTGATGCGCTCTGGGTTTGGACTCCAGGAAGCTGCCGGATGAGCGGATAAGGGGTGTTTTGTGAAAGAGCTGATGTCGGGAAATGAGGCGATCGCTCGGGGCGCTTTTGAATGCGGGGCCAGATTTGCTGCCGGTTACCCGGGAACACCAAGCACGGAAATCATGGAGACTTTCGCGAACTATCCGGGGGTCTATGCGGAGTGGTCGCCGAACGAGAAGGTTGCCATGGAGGTCGGGATTGGCGCGGCCCTGGCGGGTGCCAAGGCGATGGTCGTGATGAAACATGTCGGCGTCAATGTGGCAGCCGATCCCCTGTTCACCGCAAGCTATACGGGCACCAACGGCGCCCTGGTCGTTATCACCGCCGACGACCCTTCGCTGCACAGCTCTCAGAACGAACAGGACAACCGGCACTACGCGCGATTCATGAAGATTCCGATGCTGGAACCGGCGGACAGTCAGGAGGCCAAGGCGTTTATCAAGCTGGCGTTCGATCTGAGCGAGCACTTTGATACGCCGGTCTTTCTGCGTACTACCACGCGGGTTTCGCATTCGAAATCCGTTGTAGCCTTGGACGAACCACGGATCACGGAAGACCGGACTGCAATTCGTTTCAATGCGGAAAAATTCGTCATGGTCCCCATGAACGCCCGTAAAAGGCGCATTGCCGTCGAAGACCGCATGCGGGATCTCCGAGCCTTCGCTGAAACTTTTCCCGAAAACCGCATGGAATTGAACAGTCCCGACGTTGGGATCATTACAGCCGGGATATCATATCATTACGCAAAGGATGTTTTCCCGGAGTTCTCTTATCTGAAACTCGGCATGGTCTATCCGCTCCCCGCCGAGATGATCCGAACTTTCGCCGCACGGGTGCGGAAGATCTATGTCATTGAGGAACTGGATCCGTTTCTCGAAGAACAGATTCGCGCCTTGGGGATTGAGGTCACAGGAAAGGCGATCTTCCCCTACACCGGCGAGTTTGATCCCGGAATTGTCGAACAGGCCATCACGGGCAGCCGAAAGGCTGCACGCTCTCTTCCAGAGATTCCGATCCCCCCCCGGCCGCCGAATCTCTGTCCCGGCTGTCCTCACCGCGGACTCTTTTACGTTCTTGGAAAACTGAAGATTTTTGTCACCGGCGACATCGGCTGTTACACCCTCTCTTTCATGAAACCCCTCGAGGGGATGCATTCCTGCATCTGCATGGGCGCCAGCATCGGCATGGCCCACGGGATGAGTAAGGCCCTCGGCGAGAAGGGAAGGGGGAAGATCGTCGGCGTCATCGGCGATTCCACATTTCTTCACTCGGGGATTACGCCGCTGCTCAACATGGCTTACAACCGTAGTGATGCCGTGATCGTTATCTGCGACAACCGGACCACCGCAATGACAGGGATGCAGGAACATCCCGCCACCGGCTTTACCCTTCAGGGAGAAAGGACCCTGGGGGTGGATCTTGTTGCCCTGGTGAAGACATTGGGCATTGAAAGTGTCCGGATCGTCGATCCCTACGATCTGCAGGCCGTTCGGATTGCTATTAAGGAAGAGTTGGCGCGACCAGGTCCGTCAGTCGTGGTCTCCAGACATGCCTGCGCGCTCTTCAAAAGGGAGAAGGTTGCTTCGCGAAAATCCTTCCGGATCGATCCTAAAAAATGCATCGGCTGCCGCCTTTGCCTCGGCCTCGGCTGTCCTCCCATCGCCTGGACAGCAGTAGAAAATGAGTCAGACAGCCGAACAAAGGAAACAGAAGGAAATGGAAGCAGGGATGGGGTCGCCGTGATCGATCAAAACCGTTGTGTCGGCTGCGGTCTCTGCGAGCAAGTATGCAAATCCGGTGCAATTGCGGAGGAGGAGGGATGACCGAAACCAAGGGGATATTGCTGGCCGGTGTAGGCGGGCAGGGAATCCTCCGCGCGAGCGATATTCTCTGCAGCGTTTTTATGGCCGCTGGTCTTGACGTAAAAAAGAGCGAGGTGCACGGCATGGCCCAGCGGGGTGGATGCGTGACCAGCCATGTCCGTTATGGTGAGAAGGTCAATTCGCCGCTCGCCAAAAAAAATGATATTGATATCCTGGTTTCCTTCGAACAAATGGATACACTGCGTTATCTGGATTATGTTAAGGAATCAGGAACGGTGATTATGAATACAGAAAAAATATTCCCGCCGGCCGTCAATCTGGGGGAGGCCCTCTATCCCTCAAATGTCTTGGAAACGGTCCGCCGACATTTTGTAAAGGTCGTATCCATAGATGCCGCAACGCTCGCTCTCCGGGCAGGCAATATCCGCACGGTCAATACGGTCTTCCTCGGAGCGATTTCTTCTTGCCTTAACCTCCCTCTGGAACTCTGGGAAAAGGTGCTGCAGGAGTCATTCCCATCTAAACTCATCAGCGCAAACATGGAGGCCTTCTGTTCGGGAAGAGGAGCTAAATGAACAACCCGTCTTGACGAAGTCCTTTTCAAGGATGAAAATAACTGAAAGCCTTAGAAGAGGTTGGCGAAAATAGCATGGCAGACGATTATTATAAAACGTTGGGTGTTGATAAAAACAGTGATGCAGAGGCCATCAAAAAGGCCTACCGAAAACTGGCATTGAAGTTTCACCCTGACCGGAATCCGGGCAACCGAGAGGCGGAAGAAAAATTCAAGAAACTCAGCGAAGCCTACGCCGTCCTGAGCGATCCGGAAAAAAGAAAACAATATGACAGTGTCGGGTCGGATCAGTTCAGCCAACGTTACAGCCAGGAAGATATTTTCCGTAATTTCGATCTGAACGACATTCTTCGTGATTTCGGATTCGACGCCGCAGGGGGAAATGAAAGAACATTCCGAGGCACCGGCCGGCGTGGCGGATACACCTTCAGCACCGGTGGCGACTCATTTCGAGATCTCTTCGGACAAGGAAAGCCTCATTACGAAGCCCCCCATAAAGGAGAGGATCTTCATTATAACATATCGATCACACTCGAAGAGTCCGTATCAGGCACGGAGAAAAAGCTATCACTTCAGCGGGAAGAGAAGGTTCATGAAATTAGCGTGAGTATCCCGGCGGGAATCAGTACCGGAAAGAAGCTAAGGCTTGCCGGTAAGGGATATCCCGGCGTACACGGCGGTCCTAACGGCGATATATACCTGAACATAGCAGTTCTTCCGCATCCGATTTTCGCCAGGGACGGCAACGACATTCATATTGAAAAAGCGGTTTCTTTCACGCAGGCCGTTTTGGGAAGCAGCATTGAGGTGCCGACAATCGACGGAACGATCAAAAGGATCAAGATCCCCGTCGGAACGCAGAGCGGAACGAAAATCCGGATGAAAGGGTACGGTGTTCCCAGTCTCAAGGGGTCCGGGGCTTCCAAAGGGGACCAGTTTGTGAAGATCAGCATCGAAGTCCCCCGAAAGGTCAATGAGAAGCAGCTCCAACTGATCAAGGAGCTGGCCAAGGAAGGGATATAATGCTTTATGAAGGCGATGGCAGATTGCCGGATTGTTCCAAAGAAGCAATCGTTTTCTGAAAGTCCTATAAGATATGTTATGTAAACTAACCAACGGAAAAGAGTAAAAGCATGTTGTCAGATTAGTTTCCAACCAGTTCAATATCACCCATCACACCCAATTGATCTCCGACGATGATTATGATCCCCAACACTCCCTCTATTGCCATACCGGCTTTCAGGGCATTCCGAAGATCCCTCTTCGATTTGACAAGATTCCCGACTGCCGTAGCCGCCGCATCTGCGAGTGCAACCGAGCCGGACTTGACACAGCATGCATCCGCGCACCCGAAACTCAAGGAATGCCCTACCGTTGCAGATGACGTGCAGATGCCGAGAGGCATCTGCACGTTTCGGACCTTGATCAACACCCGATCGGACAAGGGCGATCTTCCTGCAAAAAGGCCGATGTTCACATCATCCATTGACTTCAAGTAGATATCGCCGCCGTTTTCGATAATCACATTGCGACTATGTGGTAGAAGATCACGCCCAACATGCTCCGCAACGGCGCCCGCAACAGCCGCCATAGGACCAACCCCCGCCTTTACGGACGCCTTCATCATGTCGCGGACAATTTCTGGAGCAAATTCATCATATGAAATCGGAACCAGGGATGTCAAAAAATCAGGATGCGCAGCGATATAAGAACCAAGAGAAGAACGAATCCTTTGAACGGAGGTGAGAGTGATTTGAGACAGGTCGGAATCAGCGCTGACAAGAAGGTCAGTTTCTCGGACAGTAACATTGAATACCTTCAAGTCATTCTTTAAGATACCCTTACGATATGTCCGTTCGCGGTAGTCCGCAGGGTTCCGATTCATGTCGAGGCCCGTTCGGGAGCTAAGCAAATTGTACCGTACCTAACCCTAGAATCCGCTCGGCTTCTGTTTTCAGCGAAAGGGTCAGATCCAGTTTCAAATCCTCACCAAGATAGATCAGCGTCTCGCTGTTCTCCTCAACAAGCCTGAGATATCCCTCTTGCTTTCCACTGTAGTGTTGAAGACATCGGCAGAGTGCTTCGACATTCTCGGCGGTAAGTCCGTTCGCGACCATCGTAAAATAGACCACCGAATGGTTTATTTTTTCGGCAGCTGTGGCCAAAAGTGTTGCTTCTGTGGCGATCACCTTAACGCTGTCCTCCCCAACGTCGACGGTTCCCTTCAGGAGAAGCGGTTCTTCTCCATGAAGAATCTCGTAGTTGCTCTTATACATCTCGGGAAAAAAGATGACATTATAGGAGCCCTTAAGATCCTCCAATGTGGCATACGCCATCGTTTCTTTCCGCCGCGTTTGCACCTCACGAATACTGCTAACGATGCCGGCCAGGACCAGGGTTTCCTGATCCTTCCTGGCTCCAAGGTTAGAAGAATCAGCCGTCACAATTATCGGCAGACGATCGGCATAGCGCGACAGGGGGTGCCCCGTAATGTAAAAACCAATCGTCTCCTTCTCGTTCGCCAGAAGTTGCTTATGATCCCACTCAGCTATGTCGGCAAGGCTGGCATCTGAGTTTCCCCCGTTTTCGGCCATTCGGTCCGTCCGTTCGAACTGATCCAGAAGGTTCGCCTGACCGCTTGCCCTTTCCCTCTGGTGCTTCTGAGCTTTGTCCATAATCTCTTCGCAACAGGTCATCAACTGCCGTCTTTTATGCCCCGTAGAGTCAAAGGCCCCGCACTTGATCAGACTTTCGAGCATTCTTTTATTCGCTTTTCGCGAATCAACCCGATCGCAAAAATCAATAATGGACCGGAACGGTCCTCCGGATTCACGGACGGCAATAATCGAATCGATCGCAGAAACGCCAACATTCTTGACGGCCGCAAGACCGAAACGGATATGCTCCCCCACAACGCTAAAATCACTTTTGGATTCATTGATGTCGGGTGGAAGAACATTGATCCCCATCTCGCGACAGCTGCCGATGTGGCTGATGATCTTGTCTCGGCTGTCCTTTTCGCTGGTCAGCAACGCCGCCATGAATTCCACTGGATAGTGGGTCTTCAGATAGGCGGTCTGATAGGAAATGATTGCATAGGCCGTGCTGTGCGACTTGTTGAAACCGTATTTCCCGAAGGTTTCCATCTGTTCCCAGATTCTTGAGGCCTTGGCCTCGTCGATTCTTTTCTTCCGTGCCCCTTCCAAAAACTTCGGTTTCTCCTTGCTTTCCATCTCCTCGGTCTTTTTCTTGCTCATGATCTTGCGAAGGGTATCCGCCTCGGAAAGGGCATACCCGCCAATGGCGACGGCGATCTGCATCACCTGTTCCTGATAGACGATGACACCGTAGGTCTCCTTCAGGATTGCCTCCAACTCGGGAACCTCGTAGAACATCTTTGTTTTGCCCTGCTTTCTGGAAATAAATTCGGGAATATTGTCCATAGGACCCGGACGATAAAGGGCAATCAAGGCGATGACATCCTCGATACAGTCCGGCTTCATCCGAATCAGGACATCCTTCATGCCGGAGCTTTCAAGCTGAAAAATTCCATCGGTATCGCCGCGCATGAGCAATTCATAGGTCTGCCGGTCATTGAGCAGCAGCTTGTCGATATTAAGCAGCTCCCCTCGGCCTTCACGTATGAAGCTAAGCGCGTCCTTAATGACCGTCAGGGTTTTCAGTCCGAGAAAATCGAATTTCGTCAGTCCGACATCTGATATGTCGTTCATGGCAAACTGCGTAACAACATCCTCCTTGGGACTCTTACACAGCGGCACTCGATCAACCAGAGGCAGATCCGAGATCACAACACCAGCGGCATGGGTCGAGGAATGACGGTTCAGCCCTTCCAGCGCCAGGGAAAGATCGAGAAGTTTCTTGATCCGCGAATTGCTGTTTTGCTCTTCCTGAAGTCGGGGTTCCCTTCTAATCGCCTCCTCTAATTTGATATTGAGAACATTGGGAATCAGCTTAGCGATACGGTCCACCTCGCCATATGATATGTTCATCGCCCTACCGACATCGCGAATGACAGCTCTTGCCTGCATCTTCCCGAAGGTGATGATCTGGGATACCTTGTCGCTTCCGTATTTCTGCGTTACATATCGGATGATTTCATCCCTTCCCTCCGGGCAGAAATCGGTATCAATGTCCGGCATCGTTATCCGGTCAGGATTGAGGAATCTCTCGAAAAACAGGTTATAACGGATAGGATCAATTCCAGTAATCCCGATCGCATAGGCCACAAGACTGCCAGCGGCCGAGCCCCTGCCCGGGCCGACCGGAATATTTTTCTTTTTCGCATAATGTATGAAATCCGAAACGATTAAGAAATAACCGGCAAAGCCCATCGAACGGATCATTTCCAATTCCTGCTGAAGCCTCTTTTCATAAACCTCCCGAAGATCTTCCTTTTTCCCGCAAAGAATATTCGGCAGAAGCGTTGCGAGACCTTCCTTCGCTTCTTTTTTCAGGCGTTGATCCAGTGTTTCATCAGCTTCGATTTCAAAGTTGGGCAGAAAAAACTTGCCGAATTCCAAAGAGAGGTTGCATCGTTCAGCGATTTGGACCGTATTTTCGATAGCTTCTGGGCAGTATGAGAATAGTTGTTTCATTTCATCAGGGGAACGGAAATAAAACTGATCTGTTCCAAACCGCATCCTGTCCACGTCTTCAACGGTTTTACCTGTCTGAATACAAAGCAAAACCTCATGTGCCTCGGCGTCTTCCTGTTTCAAATAATGGCAATCATTCGTCGCCACCAAGGGCAACCCAAGTCTGCTGCCGAGATCAATCAATCCCTCATTGGCCTTCTTCTGTTCGGGAAGGCCGTTTTCCATGATTTCGATGAAGAAATTGCCTTCGCCAAAAATATCGCGGTATTGTTCGGCCACGCGGCAAGCCTCTTCGGAATTTCCGTGCAGCAGATGGGACGCAATTTCGCCGTGAAGGCAGGCGCTCATGCCGATCAATCCTTCGTGATATTGTTTCAGAATCTCCTTGTCCACCCGCGGCCGGTAGTAAAAACCATCCAGAAATCCTGCGGTCGATAATTTCATGAGATTCCGGTAACCTTGCATGTTGCGAACCAGAACGATCAGGTGATTAGCCGCTTCACCAATTCCATAGCCGGCCTTGTCGAAGCGGTTCTTTGGCGCCACGTAAAGTTCGCAGCCGATGATCGGTTTGATCCCGTACTTATAGGCGTGTTTGTAAAAATCGATTGCTCCGTAGAGATTGCCATGATCGGTCATGGCAACAGCGGGCATCTGATATTCCTTCGCCCGCTGGAAAAGATCGTCGAGACGAATTGTGCCATCTAAGAGACTGTATTGCGTATGAACGTGAAGATGAACAAAATCAGAATGTTTCATGTTAATCCAGCCAGTAGTTTGGGGCTTCTTTTGTGATGATCACATCATGGACATGGCTTTCCCGGAGTCCGGCAGCGGTAATCTTGACGAAACGGGCCTTCTCCCTCAAATCGCCCGTGGTTTTGCATCCAACGTAACCCATACCCGCTTTGAGTCCGCCGAGCAGTTGGTGAATACTGGCCGATATAGATCCGCGGTAGGGAACCCTCCCCTCAATCCCCTCTGGAACCAGTTTCATGTTGTTAAGATTGCTTTCCATGTCATCCTGATAATAGCGGTCCTTGCTGCCCAATTTCATGGCCTCCAGCGAACCCATCCCACGATAGACCTTATAGCTCCTTCCCTGAAAAAGGACGGTTTCCCCGGGACTCTCTTCCGTCCCCGCAAAAAGCCCGCCGATCATGACCGAATGGGCGCCCGCCGCCAACGCTTTGACGATATCGCCGGAATATTTGATTCCTCCATCAGCGATGATGGGAATATTGTATCTTGCACCCATTTTATATGCGTCCCGGATCGCGCTCATCTGCGGAATCCCCACACCGGCAATGATTCGAGTCGTACAGATGGAACCTGGTCCGACGCCCACCTTGACCGCATCAACGCCGGCCTCAATCAGGGCTTTGGCCCCCTCCGCCGTTGCGACATTCCCGGCAATCAGCTCGCATTGCGGGAAATGAGCCTTCGTATCCCGCACGGCGTGCAGAACCCCGGTAGAATGTCCATGTGAGGTATCAATTACAATGACATCTGCGCCGGCCGTCAGCAGGGCATCGATCCGCGCTTCACGATCGACGATTCCCACGGCAGCTCCGACCCTGAGCCTCCCCAAAGAATCCTTACTGGCAAGCGGATATTTCTTAATCTTTTCAATGTCTTTGATTGTAATCAACCCCGTCAGACGGTAATGCTCATCAACGACGAGAAGTTTTTCGATCCGGTGTTTATGTAATAGCTTCTTGGATTCTTCCAGAGAGATACGAGACGAGGGTACCGTAACCAGATTTTCCCTTGTCATAACATTCGCTACCGGCTGTTCAAGATCGGTTTCAAAGCGCAGATCTCGGTTGGTTAAAATACCGACCAGTAATTTTTCCTTGACGACTGGAACGCCGGATATGTGGTAATGATTCATCAGTTCAAGCGCTTCTCTCACCTTCTGTTCCGGCTCTATGGTAATCGGGTCTACGATCATTCCGCTTTCCGATTTTTTTACCTTATCGACCTCTATTGCCTGCTGTTCGATGCTCATATTCCGGTGGATGAATCCTATCCCCCCTTCCTGAGCAAGACAGATCGCCGTCCTCGATTCAGTGACCGTATCCATGGCCGCGCTAACGATAGGAATATTCAGGCTGATGTTGTTCGTCAGCAAGGTTGTCGTATCGACATCGCGTGGCAGGGTGTTGGATTCCGCCGGAACCAACAGCAGGTCGTCAAAAGTAAGCGCGTCAACAACATGGTCATCTAACATGGGGGCCTCCATTATTCTAATTTAGATATCTATAAATAATGTCTCATCCGTAAAAAACCCTTCGGCTATCGAGGAGCATCGTCACTGGCCCGTTATTGACCAGTTCAATGGACATCATGGCTTGAAACTCGCCTTGGACAATGTCATCGATTACGGCCTTTGTTTTTTGAATGAAGTATTCGTAAAGCAACTTTGCGCGATCAGGGGCTTCCGCCTTGGTAAAAGAAGGTCTTCTTCCCTTTCGGCAACTTCCCAGAAGGGTAAACTGGGAAATCACCAGCATTCCTCCCCCAACGTCTTGCAGGGAGAGGTTCATCTTTCCATCGTTGTCTTCAACAATCCTGAGGTTGACAATTTTATCGGACAGATAATCCGCATCAGCTTCCCGATCTCCCTGTTCAACCCCTAAAAATACGAGAAGCCCTTTTCCGATTTCAGAGACCGGCTTGTTGCCTATGGATACGTTGCTTCTGGCAACCCTTTGTACCACAGAACGCATATGAGTCACCTTGATGGTAATAAAACATGCTACCAACAAACCCCATCTGCTTCAAGTTAATTCTCGATATCCCGTCCAGCAAAATTAGGAACAATAATATATATGGTGTTAATACAATAGATTAAATGACAGGCGCCATCAGGGTGGCTTTTAGAAGATACGAAAAACCAAGCGCAATTTTAAGCGAAGCCGACTTGATCCGTCAGCGACTATAATAATGGATGATAGGGGAAAGCATGGCGCAGCGTTTCCGAAAATTCATTCACTTTTCCGTCAATCGGAAACGTCATCATAGCAAATTGAGCACCTCGGTTATGGGAAGTGTGGCAATATCCATAAATTTACCGGCTTTCGGGCTATCCTGAGGAGTCAGGTCCATAACCCTCGAGAATACATTCTCGATGATGACCTCCCGGTCCTGCTGCTTATTGCGAATACCGTAACCGAATTTTTTCCGTTCGTCTTCGTTCAACCGGTTGATCAGGTTTTTGGTTGTCCAGACGGAACCGCATCGCGCAAAGTCAGAGAGCCGCCCGGCATAATTGACGGAATCTCCAAGCGCTGTGAACTCGATCGAAGGCGCCGCCGGAATCATCCCGAAAAATTCCTCCCCTTCATTGATCCCGATATTCAGATACAACTCATTGAACCAACCCTTGTTGACTTTCCATTCGTTACTCAATTTCTTCATGCTTTCTCTTAACTCCATAGCGCAATATATTGTATTCATTATATAATTAGAATCTCTGTCCCTTAGAAAATAATAGACCATCCCGTCTCCGGTATGCTTTCCATACGTCCCGTAATACTTCTTGAAGGAGCCTTCCATGCACTTCCATATCTGGTTGATGAGGGCGAAATATTCTTCCGGGGGCAGTTCGGCACAAATCCTAACGGAATCTTGTAGATCGGCAACCATGACGGCAAAATGGATCTGGGTCGGCAGACGATGTTTGAGCAGATCGCGGATCAATCGCCCTCTCTTGGAAAGCAGTTCCATAACCCCCTGAACCATTATTCCCGCCGGGGTGTAAACGCATAAGATCCCCTCACGAAATTGTATGCAATGCGCCTGATACATCGTTTCGGAATCGCCCTTCAATTTAACATAGTTATCAAAGGCGACGGGAGATGATGGATCTGCCATATCGTCATACAGGGATGAGAGCCTGTTGATTTCACTTTTTGTAATGGACGGATAGAGCTTTTCGATCTCCGTTTCTGGAAATCTCTGCATAAACATGGACATATGGAAATCAATCATAGGCTGGTGACCCTCAAGGAAACCGCCGATATCAATCAATAAGCGAAATATGTTTCTCGCCTCCGCTATCTTGATCGAACGAATGCTTCTTCCGAAAATGAGTTCCTCTGCCTCCGGGTTGATCCATTCGATTTCGAATTTGTTATTGATGAGATATGCCGGATACTCCAGTTCCTGGATGGTCAGTTGAATCTCCTGTGAATCTGGAAATTGGACATCCTGCGGTTCGCGACACTTCTCGAATTCGCCATAATGCTTTCTTTCAGAAAGCTTACTTTGGCCACATGCCGCATCTACATCTTGATCGGCCATCCGAGAATCGATTCCCGTGGATTCCTGAATAAGCTCCCCGGACAGACTGTCTTCATCCCTGCTGTCCAAAGACAAAAGAGACCCTATCGCCTGCATGGAACGTCCCTCTTTCTTATACAGTTTAATTTTATCGATCACCGCCAATACCGAATAGTCGAAATAGCCGATCTGCTTTGCCTTGATGGAGGGATCATCCGGCCTTTTAATAACTGGTTGGGGGATGATTCTCATCTTTATGTAATTATTCATTGTCGCACGAGATATCCCCGTCCTGGCCAACACGTCGATGCTGCTGATCAAACCCCTGACTCCCGGTTCAGCCATAATCAGTTCCTCCCCATTTAGACAGTCATTAATATGTATATTATCCTAAAAGAATGATATCGTTAAAGCGATATTTATACAATATAAATCAATTTGTCAAGATATATTTATACTGTATAAATATATCTGTCTATCCTGGCAGGTGTAATGTTTAGTATAGTTAACTATAACTTATTGTTAGACAGTCTAAATTGGAAATATACTAACCGGTATCATAAAAAATTGTCACCGGAATTATTATGTGCTAACAATGTATTTATGATTCGCCATATTCTCCTCATCAATCCTTGGATCTACGATTTTGCCGCATACGATTTATGGTACAAACCTCTGGGGCTTCTCTACCTGGCCTCCCTTCTCAGGCAAAACGGGGCAAGTATTTCGTGGGTCGATTGCCTCGATCCGGACCATCCGGGGATGCGTCATGAACCCGATATCCGAGCGCCGAGGCGACACCCCTCCGGAAAGGGATCCTATGCGGAGGAACGAATACCAAAACCCCCTCCCCTGCAATCTATTCCCCGGCATTACCACCGATTCGGTATAACCCCGCGCATATTTCCTGACATGATGACGTCGATCCCAAGGCCTGACGTCATCATGGTTACCTCAATGATGACCTACTGGTATCCGGGCCTCTTCGAGACGATCTCGCATCTCAAGACGGTCTTTCCCGGCGTGCCGGTCATCCTCGGCGGCAATTATGTAACACTTTGCCCGGAACATGCCGCCCTTTCCGGCGCGGATTTCTGCTTACCGGGACCCGGCGAAATCTTCCTCCCTCCCCTTCTGAAGGATCTTCTGGAGATGGATATGCCGGAGCTACCGGATGTCGGGGATCTCGATTCGTACCCCTACCCTGCCTTCGATCTGATCCGCCGGCGGGATTCCGTCCCGATCCTGACCTCCCGAGGCTGTCCGTACCGTTGCAGTTATTGCGCTTCTCATCTCCTCGCTGGCCGCTACCGCAGGCGGAGCCCCATTCGCGTTGCCGATGAAATCGAACACTGGCACTCCCGGCTTGGAATCAAAAACTTCTCTTTCTACGACGACGCCCTCCTCGCGAACGCCAAGGAAATGGCCGTTCCCCTACTGCAAGAGATCATCCGGCGGCAGCTGTCGGTTCAGTTTCACTGCCCGAACGGTCTTCATCTGCGTGAAATCACGCCGGAGTTGGGTGCGCTTATGTACAAAGCCGGATTCCGGACGATCCGTTTCGGATTCGAGTCTTCCGATCCGGTCAGACAGAAGCAAACCGGAGGCAAGGTGAGCAACGAGGAATTCAGCGAAGCGGTCCGTCATTTGAGGCTTGCCGGGTATCAGTCGCAGGATATCGGTGTCTATATTCTCTGTGGGCTTCCAGGACAACCGGCAGATGAGATACGGGAGAGCATCCGCTATGTTCGTTCGGTTGGGGCACGCCCATTCCTGGCCGAATACTCGCCGATACCGGGATCGGATCTGTGGAACGAGGCCGTCGCCGCTTCCCCTTATCCGATCGAGACCGAACCGCTCTTCCACAACAACACGCTGCTCCCCTGCAAAAGCCCTTCGCTCACCGAGCAGGTGTATCATGACCTGAAGCTCATGACGAAACGGCCATCCGAAACCCCCCAGTCTGAAGAATCTTGACAGCGGGGGTGTAGGTCGATATAGGGGAAGCATGGCTATCTCACTCTGGTGGGCAAAAAATATAGTGATTGGGTTGTGCTCACTTCTTTTTCTCGTTTTCGGCATTGAGACCCTGGTTGGAGCCTTTTATCTAAAAAATCCTCTTGAATTCATAATGGTCTTTTTCGCCGCCTGCTTAATGATTCTGGTGAGTCTCGTTGGAATTCTCTACCCGGTGTTCCAGATTCACACCTATATCAAAGCGGAAAGGAACGGTGTCGATGAGAAATAGCCTTTCCCGGTCCAGATTCGGTCTGACCACTGTATTCTTTATAATGGGATTGTTTCTCGTTGTGCTTTCTAATTCATGCCTGCTCGCGGCGGATGGACTTGGGAACCGGGTTCAGAGGGTCACGCTCAAAAACGGCCTCAAACTGCTGATGCTTGAGCGGCATCTCAGTCCCACGGTTTCCATTTACATCCGCTATCGGGCCGGGGCGGTGGATGAGGCGGACGGTAAGACCGGAACAGCGCACCTGCTAGAGCACATGATGTTCAAGGGAACCAGAACCATTGGAAGCCACAATTACCGCCAGGAAGAAAAGATTATAAAACAGATAGAGCAGACAGGAACAACCCTGGATGCTGAAAAGGCGAAAGAAAAATCGGCGGATAAGGCCCTCATTGCCCGTCTCAATACCCAATTATCGAAACTTCAGGCTGAGCAGCGCCACCTCTCGATCTCGAATGAGATTGACCGCATCTACACCGAAAACGGCGCCGTAGGCCTGAACGCCTCTACAGGACAGGACCTCACCACTTATCAGGTCAGCATCCCCGCAAACCGGATCGAACTGTGGGCCAGAATCGAGTCCGACCGGATGGTCAATTCCGTATTCCGCGAATTTTATACCGAGCGGGATGTCGTCATGGAGGAGCGGCGGCAGCGCGCCGAATCGGATCCGGACGGAAAACTGGTTGAAACCTATCTCGCCACGGCTTTCCTCGCACACCCCTATCGGCGGCCTGTCCTGGGATGGCCTTCGGATATGAAATACCTCGACATGGACTACATGAGGAGTTTCTACAAAAAAACACATGCTCCGAACAACACGGTTATCGCCGTTGTCGGGGATATCCATCCCTCCTCCGTCCGGAAGATCGTGGAGAAATACTTCGGAGGGATTCCCCCTCACAAGTCTTCTCTTTCACTGATCACGGAAGAACCACGCCAGTCCGGGGAGAGGCGGGTCGATGTCAGCTTTGCCGCCGAGCCGCAGATGATGATGGGTTACCACAAACCGCCCCCACCGGGATTCGATGATTACGTCTTCGACGTTATTGAATCCATCCTCACACGGGGAAGGACATCGCGGCTTTTCAAGGTGCTGGTGGACTAAAAGCACTTGGCGGAAGGT
>JAHFBU010000151.1 GCA_023249795.1 Syntrophaceae bacterium | reverse complement strand
GCTATCCGGCGGATGAGACGGTTTTGTGTGTCCCGGCGGATAAAGAAGGTGGGAATGCCCACGGCCCGTCCGAAGATAACATGCCGGCGTTCGCTCTCCACGAACGGATCATCGGGGATATCGGTGTGGGTGATGCGCTCCTCGGCAATATACTTGAACGCAAGGGCGTTCACGAGGTTCTGGAGGTCCACCGCCTTGGCCATGTCTTCCTCAAAACCGTGGAAGAGGCTGTAGGATCGTCCTTCAAAACCTGAGAACCCCATGACGGCGCATTCGCGCAGCTTGTTGAACAGGTACAGGGACATCCGTTTGTCGAACACCCCGAGTTCGGAAAGATCCTGCTTGAGACGGTCGTGGTTGTGGAGCGTTCCGTCCAGGGCGGGACTCTTCTCCGTGCTTCTCAGTGCGACCAGATAATCGACGAGCCGGAAGTCGGGGACAAAGTCACCGCGGAGCCGGAACAGGGCGCTCAGCATTCCGTCCAGCCACGGGGGACCGAAGGGGGTAATGGTCCGACCAAACACATTCAAATCCGCCTTTTTCTGCCAGCGGCGCCAGAGCATCCTCATGTGGGTGAAGTCCAATTCATGGGGCAGAAAACCGAGAGCGATTTCGGGATGAAAATCCGTGAAATCGAATCGATAAGGCGTTGCGCTGTAGGTCCCCACGAACAGGGGCAAAAAGTGTTCGCTGATCTTGATGACCAGATCCCCCAGATATTTTTCGTGGCGATTGGTGAATCCGGAGGCCGGGTCCTTGAGCAGGGCGGTCAGCTTGCGGCTGCCGAGACTAATGTGGGTTCCGTTGTTGGACAAGCTGGTATTGGAGGTGTTCGGCAAGACGACGAGATTCCGGGTGATGATGCCCGATTCACGGAGTTTCGCCAGGGCGTTAAGTTGGCTGAGGCTCAAAACGCGATGGCACAGATGCATGTATTCCTGTTTCAACTCGCCCCGGTTCCATCCCGACAGGCAGGGATTCATGAAAAGCTCCCGATAGAATGAGTCGGAGATGCACCCGTTGAGCTGTTTCTGTCGGATCGGCGGGTGCGGCGAATGGAAGACCATAGCCCGTTGGCCGCTCTCCTCCAGACCGAACCGGCGATTGGCGAACAGGATCAGGAGCTGTGTCAGGAGAAACCGTTTGGCCGCCTCTTTGGCCGCCTCCCGGCCCATTCGAGTCTCGGGGCAAAGGGAGACCACATGAAAGGAGCAGGTTTCCGGCGAGGTGTTGTCGCAGAGGAAATGTTGCATCAGCCTTCGCCCCGTTTTCATGATGAGCGGGGACTGTCCGTCTATCGCCTCGGCCAGGGAGAGTTTCAGAAGATAGCTGATCGGAATGCGGATATATTCGTTGTTCTCCTGGTGGAAGATGAAGTTCGGGACATCGGTGCGGTTTCCCTGTGTCGGGTCCGACTTGTCCGCCAGGAGATCCTCATGGAAGACCTTACGCGCAAGCGGACCCAACATGGCCCCGGGGAAGCGGACCCAACTGTTCTCCCAGACATCTTCGGCGTTTTCGTGAAGATACTTCTCCAGGTCGGTCATCGCCCGATTCGGCAGCTCGCCCGCGGCGGCCCTCCGGACGATGTTGGCCAAATAATGGGACTCTCCGATCGTGACGGGAAGATCGACATGCTCCTTTTTACCGACCACGACCGCCTGCAATTCCGCTTCGCTCCCGGCGGTGGTGTCGTAAAGGGAAAACGGCAGCCTCCCCGCGTTGATCCCGGAGGGTGTATATATATCGAGTCTGTTCATCACTCCCTTTAAAGAGAAGTCCGGTTCGCAATCCTCAGCGACATTTCGCATGGACACACAAGGGTTTGTTTCAGATCTGCTCATGACCATCCTCCTACGGACATCCTTCCTCCCATCACCCCTACCCCAAGCAATTTGATCTCTTTTAACCGATGACTATGAAAGGATGATGACGGTTGCGTGAACGCTTCATGAAATCTGAGCGATCGTATCTTGCCCTTCATCTTTTCACATTATCTTCACAACCCTGACACACTCCCTTAATGTTTCAGTGCTCTGATGCGGGCAAATCTTTATCCGCAGGGAGCAACGGTTCATGAAAGACGGCAAGGATCTTCGGAAAGCCACTGAGGAGATTACAGAATGGGACTGGCAAATCTTCGAAAAGCTGACCTCCGTGGAACTTGATAAGAGGCAGATCAATCTCGTCGAACGTCCGGAACGGGTTTATGAACAGAGCGATCCGGTTCTGGCCGTTCACTGGCATCCGGAAATGGTGCCCATTCCGCTGGCTAAGAAGCGGATCGACGCGCTCTACCCGCATGCCATCGAGACGCTGATCATACCGACCCAGCACAACGAAGTACTGACTTACGGCGATTACGCGGGCGTCGAAGTGGATTGCCGGGCCGCCTCCTTCAATCGCAAGATACAGTTGCTGCTGCACTTCGATCGTCGGAAGATCGACGAAGCTGCCGTCTTCCAGTCCATGATCGGGCACACCTACCGGTACCGCAGGAACCAGCTTTCCGAGTTTCTGGAAACAATGGTCGATCCCCGTTATGAGGAACGTCTCCGAACGGCGGTCAAACAGACCGGGACCGAGGCGGGGCTGGTCCGCTTCGCCGGCATTCTGGCCTCGAAGCTCACCCGAATGATCGAAATCCGTTCCGGACAGATGCCCGACGCCACGCTGAAGAACCGGCTTTTCATCCACTACGCCGACGCCCATCGCGATTTGTATGACGCCCACGCAATCGACCGGACGGTGATCTTTGCCCTCGGCGTCAAGAAGATCGTCAAAAAATTGTTCCGTCTTGACTATTTCTACGATGCGAATGAAATCATTGCGGAGACCAGGGCGCTCGGCGGGGGTGTCATCGTGCCTCATCCGGAGCAGTTCTGGCCCGTTCTTCTGGCCGATTACGACGTGGACGGATACGAGGTATGGAATCCCCAGTCGCGTGAGTTCACGGAATTCCTGATCGATGTCGTAATCAAGAAGAACCGGGAGAGAAAGAGATCCGACCGGCGTATCCTGGTCATGATGGGAGACGACACCCACCTGAGCGAAAAGCTGCTTGACCCGGAAAAACAAAACCCGGACAAGGCCGATCGTGAAATCGGTTATCAACCCCCATGGAACGACGCGGCCGTCCGCAAGGTCCTTGCGCGGGGAAACTTCGACAAGAAAACGGTGATCGATGAATACCGATCCCGACTTGCCGCTTGAGAAGAGATTGGTCATGGTGAAAAGGAGAGGGGACATATCGAGTCAGCATCAATTATCAGGAGGTAAACGTATGGGAAGTCAACGTCTGAAGTTCAAATCGAAGGAATCATTGGTCGAAGTGATCCACCGCCTGGAACACCTTGTGGCGTCCTTCAAGAAGGGGCAGCTTTGCATCCGCGGGAACGATGAGAGCATCACCCTCAAACCCCAGGAGCCTATCGCCCTCAAAATGGAAGCGGAAGCCAGGCTGGCGAAGGACAGCCTTCGGGAAAGGCTTATCATCGAATTGAAATGGCGGAAAGATTCGGATGCAGACGGAAAGCGCCGACGGAAGACGACGCCTCAACCGCCACACGTCGCCAGCCGACGCCCAAATCTGAAATAGAGACGCTCCCGCCCTTCCCCACCGCGTTGCCGGAAGAGCGAGCGTGTCTGGAATGAGGAGACGGCATGGAAGCATTCACGGCTCAATATGTCACATCCGAGGGAGGGCTATGGCCGACATTCGGATTCACACGCTGAAACTGGGTCCCTATCGGGGCTATCTCATCCAAGGCGACAAGACCGTCATGATCGATGGAGGCTTTCCCGAAAGGGCGAAGGATTTCCTGGATGCCCTGGACAAACTCTCTTTGAGACCGGACGAAATCAAACTGATCGTCCTCACGCACGGCCACCGCGACCGCATCGGATCGGTCAGGATCATAAAGAACATTACCGGAGCCAAGGTTGCACTGCACCGCGAGGAGAGGGAACGGCTGGAGAACTCCCTGAAACCTGAACCGCCGGCCGTTACGATCCGGGAGCGATTCCTCGCGGGCGTCATGAAGCGGTTTCTTCCGCCAATCGATATTCCCGCGGTGGAGGTCGATATCGTTCTTGAAGACCGGGCCTTTTCGCTGGCCGAATATGGCATTCCGGGCAGGATACTGCCCACCCCCGGCCACTCCAGAGGCTCCGTCAGCGTTCTCTTGGAGACGGGAGATGCCTTTGTAGGCAATCTGGCGATGAACGCGTTGCCATTTCATCTTCGTCCGGGTTTTCCCATCTTTGCCGATGATATCGAACAACTCCGGGAGAGCTGGAAATTGCTTCTCTCCGAAGGAGCCAAGACGGTTTATCCGGCGCAAGGGAGACCCTTCCCGATCAATGCGATCCGCAAAGTCCTGCGGCAGTGAACGGCTAAGATGACGCCGTCCGACATCCCGGAAAACCCTGGAATGCCGTATCCCTTTCGAGAGTCGATCGGGTGGATCTGGCGGAATATACGGGGTGTGCGAAAAACGAATCCCTGTGGGCTTCAAACTTTGCCGCAGGAAACCGTTCTGAACCCCATCAAGGTCCGAATGCGTTTGGGATTCGTCGGCGACATCATGCAGACGGGCGGCAGAATCCTTAACATCTCGCAGGCCGTCCGCCTATTCTTCAAAGACTGCGATCATCTTATCGGAAATCTCGAAGGAACGATCACCGACGCCGCGAAGTCCGGCCTTTGCTGCCAGAGACATGATCCTTCCATCCTTGATGTTATGGCCGGATTGTTCCCGCCTGACCGCACCTTTCTCTCGGTGGCCAATAACCATGCAGGGGATTTTCCCGCCGCGGTTTTCAGGCAATCCGTCAACCGCATGCGCGGCTTCGGATTTCATGTGTTCGGTCTGCGACATCCGCCTTTCGCCGATATCGAGGGTCTTGTAAGAATTGGGACCGCGTCGATGTGGCGCAACCGGCCGTGCGATGAAAT
>JAHFBU010000150.1 GCA_023249795.1 Syntrophaceae bacterium | reverse complement strand
TATGAAACCACCGGCCGGGTCATAACCCGGATCATAGAAGAGGAGAGGAGCACAAAGGGTGGAACCGGCAGCAAATGAATGTATCCTCTGCGGCGGCGCCGACCGCCGACTTCTGATCGAGCAGAGTCCCTGGCGGGTCCACCGCTGCGCATCCTGCGGCCTCGGCGTTCTCGATCCGCGACCGGATGAGGAGGAACTCGCCCGTCTCTATGCCGCTGACTACTTTCTCGACCAGTACGACGGCGGGCTCAAGCCGGGTTCCCCAGAGATGAAACAGCGGATCGGCCTGGAGAAGCATCGCGTCCGCTTCTTCAGGGGAATGAAAAAGCGGGGCCGCGTACTCGACATCGGCTGCGGCATGGGCTATTTTCTCCAGGCCTGCCGCGAGGCCGGCTACGACGTTTCGGGGATCGACATCTCCGAGGCGTCGGCAGGGTATGTCCGGAACGAGCTCGCCATACCGGTCCTGACCGGCGCCATCGACGAGATCGACCTACCGGAGGGATCGGTGGACGTCGTCACGATGTGGCATTTTCTCGAACACGCCCCGGACCCGCGAATCTACCTGGCAAAAGCCCGGAGGTGGCTGAAAGCGGACGGTCTGATCGTCGTGGATGTTCCTAATTTCGAGGGGACCGATGCCCGGAAGAGCTGGGAAAACTGGAAAGGGTGGCAGCTTCCCTTCCATCTCTATCACTTCACGCCGGATACCCTGACCGCGCTGCTCGCCCGTCACGGTTTTCGCGCCATCCGGAAAAAGGACTATCTGTCGGAGTTCGTGAAAGAAAAGCTTGACGCCATTCCCATGATCAAGCTTCTTTCCCGTCCCGTGGCGCAACTTTTCTCCGGCCACAGCATTGCCATCCTGGCGCGCAAAGAGGCGATGTAAATCTTTCTTCAACCGCCGTCGGATGAGTCGGACCGGGCATGCTCCTTGAGGAAATCCCCCAAACGGTCGCTGCAGAGCAGCTTCAGGTTCCGCCTGATCTTATCCTCCGGCCATTCCCACCACCGGATCGCGAGGAGACGCCGGATCGTCTCCTCATCGAACCGTTTCCCAACGGGCACGGCCGGATTGCCGGCAACGACAGCGTAGGGCGCCACATCCCTTCTGACGACCGACTGCGCCCCGATGATGGACCCGTCCCCGATCACGACGCCGGAGAGGATGGTGGCGCCGTAACCGATCCAGACGTCGCTGCCGATGACGACGTCGCCGCGGGTTGCGGGATGTCCCTCGATCTCCGACGCCTCCGGCCACTGATCGGCAAGCGCCGGAAAGGGATAGGTGGTTACCCAGTCCTTGCGGTGGTTTCCGCCGAGGAATATCTTGACGTCGTTCGCGATGGAGCAAAAACGCCCCACCCGGAGATGTGCCCCCTCTCCGAACTGGAAAATGGAGGGTTTCCCGTAGGTATGCTCCCCGAATGAGCAGTTTTCTTCGTGAAGGATCTCATTCGTATAGAAACCCTTCTTCCCGAATCCGGCAAAAAGTTCTCGGAATTTCATGCACCCGCCAAACCTTGACGAATTTTCGTATATATTCTTGCACCGGAGAGATGTGCCGGAAGCCCGAAGGGATCGGTACATGTCCCCGGAACATGTGCAACCAAAACCATCTATGGCTATTTGACCTGGTACTCCTTGATAATCGCGAGCAACTTCGCGACCTCCTCCTGAGGCAGCTTGCCGTTATAGATGTACCGGCAGATCCGGTCCTTGTCGAGGACCACGACATCGGAGGAGTCGTTCTTGAGGCCCCACTGATTGTGGATGGTGTAATCGTAATCCAGCAGAATGATGGCGCCCGTCTTTTTCTGTTTGCTCTTGATGATACTCTTGATGATGAAATTGGGTAATATGGTTGCCTTCAGATTGGTGATGCCCAAGCCTTTGTAGCTGACCTTCCTGTCAAGATCCGGGTCTTTCAGGAGGGCATCCTCCACATGGGAATTCATGTCCTTCTCGTCCGGGTCCACATAGAAGATGGAAAGGACCCTGCCCTGAAAGTCCGGTGACGCGAGTGAGTATTCCGCCCCGGTCGAATCCTTCAGTTTGAAATCCGATGCCTTCTCCCCGACCTTGAGTTCGGCCGCAACGGCCGAGGAGACGCTCCACAACAACACAAGCATCATCGCAAAAAATATCTTCTTCATACCTTCCCTCCCTGATTGAATGGTTCGTTATTGAAGATGGAAAACATTTATATCGGCGGATCCGATCTCGACCTTCCGGGACCGCCGGCAGTCTGCATGGCGTTCCCGCCCGGATGGGCGGCCTTGAAAAGCAGGGGCATTATAAGGAAAATGCCGCGTTCGATCAAGATAAATCACCGAGAAATCGTGATTGCAGCAGTTGAACAATCCGATCACGACCATAATTCAGTTGAATTTTTTTCTCCGACCGTGCTACGAAAGAACGCAAATGACGGGGCCGTAAAAGTCCGCATTCGGGCGACATGTTCCGATCCCTTAGGGCTGGGGACACCTTGCAGCAAGGTGTCCCCACACGTCCACGGCGCCCGCAAAATGAACGATACAGGGGTTGAAAAATCATTATGAGCCTGGGAAAGATGCTGGCCGATAGCGCCGGAAAATATGCGGAAAGGGTGGCCGTAATCGACGGCGACCGCAGAATCACCTACCGGGAACTCGACGAGGCCGCCTGCGCCGTGGCGAACCATCTGCGGTTGGAGGGGCTCGGCAAGGGAGACAAGGTGGCGCTGATGCTCCCAAACTGCCCGGAGTTTATCATCTCCTATTTCGGCGTCCAGAAGATGGGCGGCATCGCCGTGACGCTGAACGTCCAGTCCACGCCGTATGAACTCGAGCACCTGCTGGGGAACAGTGATTCGCGTTGCCTGATCACACAGGGCGCGCTCGCAAAGCGATTCGAGGAGATCCGGGTGGATCTTCCCCTCTGCCGCCATCTCATTACGACCAATGGCCCGGGAGAGGATTCCCCCTTCCGGGAAATTCTTGCAAAGGGTCCCTTCACGACGGAGATCCCGGCGCTTGTGGACGACGATCCTGCCGTCATGATCTACACGGCGGGACTCACCGGAAGGCCGCTCGGCGCGGTCCTCACCCACCGAAACCTTCTAACCCAGTCACTGCTCCTCCGGACGATCGCCCACCGGACCGAGGAAGACATCGGGCTCGCCGTGATCCCCTTCTTCCACTCCTTCGGGGCCGTCGCCAACATGCTGGCCGTGCTTCGGATCGGCGCCGGGGTTGTCCTGATGGACCGCTTCACCCTCGACGGCATCTTCGGGGCGATTGAAAAGGAGAGGATAACCTATATCGCCGCTGTTCCCCGGCTCTTTCTCGGCATGTTCTTCCACGACAAAATTGACCAGTACCGGATCGATTCCCTGAATCTCTGCATCACCGGCGGGTCTGCCATGCCGGTGGAATTTATCCCGCCGTTCGAACAGAAATTCAACGTCAAGATCATGGAGGGCTATGGCCTCACCGAGGCATCGCCCGCCTCCTCCTTCAGCCGCCTCGACATGCCGCAGAAACCGGGCTCCATCGGGGTCCCAATCCCCGGCGTCGAGGCTAAAATCGTGGACGATGAGGGGCGGGAACTCCCCCGGAACAGCGTCGGCGAGGTTGTCCTTCGGGGCGAAAACATTATGAAGGGATACTACAAGGACGAAGTGACGACCGCCCAAGTCATCAGGGACGGCTGGCTCTACACAAGCGACCTCGGCCGGATGGACGAGGACGGCTACATCTTCCTCACCGGCCGGAAGAAGCGGATGATCATCACCAGCGGTTTCAACGTTTATCCGCGGGAGATCGAAATCGTCCTCGGCCTCCACCCCGCGGTGCAGGAGGCCCGTATCGTCGGCAAGGAGGATCTTCTGCGCGGGGAGATCGTCAAGGCCATCGTCGTGAAGAAGCCCGGCTCTGAGATCGACGACCGGGAACTGCTCAAACACTGCCGGACCTATCTCTCCTCCTACAAGGTCCCGCGCGAAATCGAATTCGTAACAGAGCTTGGAGAATGACCATGGAGAAGATCGCCCAGAAGCTGGAACAAACGATGTCGGAAAAATACGCCAAGGCGCCGGTTGCAAAATTCGGCGAACGCAAGCCCGATTTATCGGCCGCGGCCGGAAAGAAGAGACCGGTCTTGAGGGAAGTTGTCCTCGTCGAGGCCTGCCGGACCCCCTACGGCCGCTTCGGCGGCGCGCTCAAGGGATTCACCGCCCCGGAGCTCGGTGCGCTGGCCATCAAGGAGGTACTCCGCCGGACAGGCGGCAAGGTCAAACCTGAAGATGTCGATTACGTATTCATGGGACAGGTCGTGCCTGCCGGGTGCGGCCAGGTTCCCAGCCGTCAGGCCACAATCCTGGCGGGGCTTCCCGAATCAGTCCCCAGCATCACCATAAACAAGGTCTGTTCCTCCGGAATCAAGACGGTCGATCTCGCCTGCCAGATGATTCAGCTCGGCCGGGCCGAAATCTGCATCGCCGGCGGCCAGGAGAGCATGACCAACGCCCCCTTCGGCTTGCCGGAGATGCGCTGGGGCGCAAAGATGGGGCTGCCCTCCAAGCCCGCCGTGGACCTGATGGTCAATGACGGCCTCTGGTGCGCCTTCTACAACCGCCACATGGCGTTGCACGGCTCGGAGGTGGCGGACGAGTTCGGCTTCAGCAGGACTGATCAGGACGAATGGGCCCTCCACTCCCAGTTGGCCGCCTGCGAGGCGATGAAGGCGGGAAGGCTGGACGACGAGATCTTCCCCGTCGAAATCCGCGAAGGCAAGAAGAGCTCGGTGATGAGTCAGGATGAGGGGCCCCGGCCGGAGACGACCGCCGAGGGGCTGGCCAAACTGCCGGCGGTCTTCGGCCACAAGAGAACGGTCACCGGAGAGCCGGGAAGCGTCACCGCCGGGAACGCCCCCGGGGTGAACGACGGCGGCGACGTCTGCCTCCTGATGAGCGCGGACAAG
>JAHFBU010000149.1 GCA_023249795.1 Syntrophaceae bacterium | reverse complement strand
CCCGAACTCCCCCCGGAACTGATCGCGCGGATCGATCGGATCCTTCCCCCCTACTGGAGCCGGTGCAACCCGGTCGATCTGGTCGGCGAGTTCGGCCCCCAAATACCGGTACGGGTCATGGAGGAACTGGTGCGGTGGGAGGGGTGCGATGCATTGATCCATCTGGGAATCGTCGGACGCCTGACTTTTCTCGAACAGATGATCTGTTCCATCCACAAGGTCGATCCGGTGATGGACCGGAAATTTCTCGATGCGGTGCCGGAGGAGCTTATCGCGTTTGAGAGTAGTTTCACGATCCATATGGTTCAGCTCATGGAGAAGCACGGCAAGCCGATCCTCGGGGTGAACCTTCTCCCGGAGGAGAACGCCCGCACCATCATGGACGTTGAAGGGAGCTCCCGCAAGGGGGTCTCCTTCCTTACACCGGAGCGCGCCGTCAAGGCGCTTGCCCGGATGAACGGCTACCGTGAGTGGCGGGAAAAATAGACGAAGCAAAGGCCCCGATTCATGATGCCCGAAGATACGCCAGCCCCCAACCTGAACATTGCGACGCACAACCCCTTCACGGTGCCGGCCGTTTGCGGTTTTCTGCTGCTGGCGGTCGCCCTGGTCTTCGGCCAAACGGTCGGACATGAATTCGTCGACTATGATGACCACCAGTACGTTTATAATAATCCCCGGGTCGCAGGCGGCCTGACCGCCCGCGCCGTCGCCTGGGCCCTTACATCCGACCATGCCGGCAACTGGCACCCGCTGACCTGGCTCTCCCATATGCAGGATGCGCAACTCTACGGACTGCATCCCGGCGGACATCACCTGACCAACGTTCTGCTGCACGCCACGGCAGCAATACTGCTCTTCCTCGTGCTGTGGCGGATGACGGGGTTCCTGTGGCGGAGCGCCTTCGTGGCGGCGGTGTTTGCCGTTCATCCGCTTCGGGTGGAGTCGGTGGCGTGGGTGGCGGAGCGCAAGGATGTCCTCAGCGGTCTGTTCTTCATGTTGACCCTGTACGCCTATGTCGGCTATGCCCGCCGCCCGTTCTCGCTCGGCCGCTATCTGACGGTGGCCTTATTGTTTGGTTTGGGCTTGATGGCCAAGCCGATGGTGGTGACGCTGCCGTTTGTGTTGCTGCTTCTGGACTATTGGCCGCTGGGGCGCCTGGGGCTGCCCGCGGCGGCGGGCGGGTCTTTCCCGCTTTCCGACAGGGTGCTGAAAGGCACCCAGGAAGGACAGGCTGTTCAAAAGCGATCAGATGCAAGGCGTGCGAAACCCGAAGAGCGAGTCGTATATGGAAATACGTCGAGCGATGAGGGTTGCAGCGCAACGCAGCAGATGAGCGTTTTTCAACAGCCGAGACGCGTGGTTATCGAAAAGCTTCCGCTGCTCGCGCTGACGGCCGCCTCCTGTGTGGCGACGTTCTTCGCCCAGGGTAGGGCCGTGATCCCCATTGACGCCATCCCGATATCTTCACGGATCGCCAACGCGCTGGTTTCCTATGTGGCCTACATCGGAAAATTCTTTTACCCCGTGGGGCTGGCCATATTTTATCCCCATCCGGGGGTCGGTTTGCCAATCGGGGAGGTTGTCGGTTCCACGTTGGCGCTTGCCGGAATCACGACAGCGGTTCTGATATGGCGGCGGCGGTTCCCCTATCTACTGGTCGGCTGGTTCTGGTACGTGGGAATGCTCGTGCCGGTGATCGGTCTGGTGCAGGTGGGTGAACATTCGATGGCCGACCGCTATACGTATCTGCCCCAGATCGGCCTGTGTCTCTCCGTGACCTGGGGCATTGCGCAGCTTACCGCTCCCTGGCGCCATCGTCGGTGGGTGTGCGGCGCCGCCTCATTGCTGGCAGTTCTGGTTCTAATGGGGCTTGCGTGGCGGCAGACCTCGCACTGGCGGGACAACGAGACGCTCTGGACCCATGTCCTGGCCAGTACCGCAAACAACTACAGGGCCCACAACAATCTGGGTGTCGTTATGGCGGAGCGCGGAGCGATAGACGAAGCCATCGCCCATTATCGGAAGGCGCTGGAAATCAGGCCCTCCTCCGCCGAGGCCCTCAACAATCTCGGTGTTGCTCTGGCCGGTCGCGGAGAAGTCGATGAAGCCATCGCCGATTATCAAAAAGCGCTCAGAATCGAACCCGACGACGCCAAAACCCATAACAACCTCGGTATCGCCCTGGCAAACCGCGGAAGGATGGACGAGGCCATCGCCCATTATCGGAAAGCGCTGGAAATCAAGCCCGACAGCGCCAAGGCCCACTTCAACCTCGGCCTGGCCCTCGACCGGCAGGGTAAGACCGCCGATGCGGTCATTCAATGGCGCGAGTCGGTCCGGTTGCAGCCGGACCACACAAATTTTTTAAACCAGCTTGCGTGGGTATTGGCAACGTGTCCAACAGAATCGATCCGTAACGGGGCCGAGGCGGTTGACCTGGCCGAGCGCGCGGTCCGCTCCTCCGGGGGGCAGGAACCGGCCATTCTCGACACGCTGGCCGCCGCCTATGCCGAAGCCGGCCGGTTTACGGAGGCGGTTGCGACCGTGGAACGCGCCGTTTCCCTGGCCTCCGTTCGCGGCGATACGGCCATGGCCGATATCCTCCGTCCGCGGATCGAGCTCTACCAGGCGCGTTTCCCGCACCGGGAAACGCGCCGTTAGGCGACAGCCGCAACGGTTGTTTCCGAGCAACGGTTGTTTCCGACCTCTTCCGGGGACACGTTCCGATCCCTTCGGGCTTCCGGAACATCTCCCCGATATTCTCACAACGCCAGGAACGCCGGGTCGGCGCCGGCTCGCGAAAATAAACCGCCGTCCCTGTGTCCTACTTTGATTTTCCTTTTGCTTCCTTCGCCCGAAGTTTCAGGTTCTCCTGCCTTCTTTTGCGCCTGCGATCCAGCTCTTTTTTCCGTTCGATCTTCTTGTGGCTCATGATACCTCCCTCTATTCCGGGGACACCTGCCGATCTGCCGCGCAGCTTCCGGTACATCTCCCCATCACTCTCATTTCCCTTCGGGCTTCCGGTACATCTCCCCGATACCTTCCCGGAGACTCCGGCCCGAAACGGCGGCAGGATAGCGCAATCCCCGCGCAATGGCAAGGATCATCGTCAATGCCGCCGGTATTCGTCAATCGTAAAGGGGGAAACAGGCATGGGAGAAACCCGCGCCCGGTGGTTCAGGCCGGCGGGAAGTTCCCGCCGGCCGTTGATCGGTGATGCCGTCCTGAGCGTTTCGCTTACGGTTAATTGGGGATGTTGGGTCCTTTGACGGTGCCGGCCGCCGTCCCGGTGAAGGTCTGGGTTGCCTTGTTGACCGTCCCAGCGGCACCGCCCTGGAAGGTCACCGCGTTGTACTGCGTGTAGCCGGTGGCGCCTGTCAGCGAATTAACCGGAGCACTGCCGTTCGTCACCGTGGCGCCCCATTTAGGGGTCGCGCCCGTCGTATCGAACCGTATAACATTTAAGTTTGCGGTGATCCCGTTGGAGTCCTGTCCCGTGCTGCCGGGGGCATAACCTTGAAGATTGGCAGTTACTCCCGTCGGATTTCCGGTGTAGGCCCCGTTCACATTGCCCGACGCCCAAACCTGCGGTTTCGTGCCCGTTGATGGGGCAAAGAAGGTGGCGTTCAGGATGCCTTTGGCTGCATCCGCCGCGCTGCCGAGATCAATGGTTCCACCCGTCACGCTTCCGCTCCCCCGCAGATCGGTCGAGCCGACCTGAAAGCAGGGGATCTTGAGGGCCGTGAGCGCCGCCCGGCCCTCCGTAGTGGATGCCATTTCAAGGAATTTGTCGGTTCCCATCCAGGTCGACAGGGCCGCCGCCTGCCATGTCCCGTTCGGATTGAAGACCCCCTTGATCTCGCCTCCGAAAACACCGGTCGTCGCGCTGACCCAGTCGATCCCGGCGCCGGCGACATCGCCCTGGAAATTGCCCCCCTGTGACGGGGAATAGCTGCTGGAGAGGTTCGCGCTCTGCCAGTACTCCGTCGCATCGGGGTAGGCTTGGGCCGTGGTTGTCGGACGGTCGACGGTCCAGGTGAAGTCCGCGTAGTTTCCCGTTGTGACGGGCCCGAATACGGAGACGCCGTCCAGAAGCGTTTGGTTGATTCCCCAGGCTGGATAGGCGGCGATCCAGGCGTCCGTCGTCTCCAGGGACTTCAGGGTCAGTAGCCCGCCGTGGCCGCCGTAGCCACCATAGCCTCCGTAGTCGTTATAGATCTCCTCCAGGGCGAGAGGGACACCCTCGGGATAGCTGACCGTCAGGGTGGCGGTCTCGATGACGGCACCGCCAATCTGGAAATTCGTCGCACCGACGGTTCCCGCTGTAATGGTGGCTATCGGAACCGCAGAGATTGTCCCATTCGCCATCCATGTGCCGACATCTGAATAGGCACCGCCATCCGTGGTATATCCCGTGAGGATGCCGATCTTCGTTCCCGTATCATCCACATAGAGGGCGCGGATCATCCCGTCAACGTTGCTCCGACGATTACTTTCGTCATAGTCATAAACGATGCCGCCGAGATAGCCGAAGTAGGCCCCGCCGATCGGGGTTGTGGTATTGCCGGGATAAGGCGATGCGCCGGACAGATAGGCCGCATTGCCCGAATTTTCCGGATTGAAGCTCAGCAGCTTGGCGTTGAAACGGGCATTCATCCCGCTCTGGCCGTCATAACCGCCGAGGATGCGGAAATCCGCCTGATACTGCCACAGGCCTCCATATACGGAGGTAAGGGGCTCCCCATATTCATCCCACGTGAGCACTTGCTCTATTTTCAATCCGCCCATGATGCCGCTGATGTTGCCGCCGCTGGGCACCTGCAGGATGCTGCTGAAATCGAAGGTCTCCTCTCTGGGCCAGAGTTCCAGGGAAGCCGCCGTCCACTTCCAGACGCCGATGCTGTCGTAGAGGTCCGCGGTGAGCCCTCCGGTCAGATAACCCCAACCGAAGGGGTTGATATAGGCACCGTTGTTAAGC
>JAHFBU010000148.1 GCA_023249795.1 Syntrophaceae bacterium | reverse complement strand
CGACGTCTGCCTCCTGATGAGCGCGGACAAGGCCGCGGAACTGGGAATCACCCCCTTGTGCACGATCGTCGATTACGCCGAGGTCTCCCAGCCGCCGAAAGACATCGCCACGGTTCCGGGACTTGCCATCCGGAAGATCCTCAAGCAGAACGACCTGACCCTGGGCGATATCAATCTGATCGAGATCAACGAGGCGTTCGCGGCGGTCGTCCTCGTCAGCGCCCGGTCGATCCTCGGCATGACGAAGGATGAGATGTTCGCGAAGGTCAATGTCAACGGCAGTGCCATCGCCTACGGCCACCCGATCGGGGCGACGGGGGCGCGCATCCTGATGACGCTCGCCTATGAACTGAGGCGGCGGGGCGGCGGCCTCGGGGTCTGCGGAATCTGCTCCGGAGCGGCCCAGGGCGACGCGATGCTGATCCGGGTGTAGCAGAAAAACGTATCAGGTGCGTTCGCTTTAGCGTAACGCACCGATAATTTGAACACCGGATGCAAATCCTCCACGATACCGGTAACAGAAAGGAGATATCGCACAGTGAATGCTGAAAAACGGCTTAAAGAAAACCGCGATGCCGTTATGCTTCTTGCCGCAAAACATGGCGCGCGGAACGTCCGCGTTTTCGGTTCGGTTGCCAGAGGCGAATCCGGTCCGGAAAGCGATGTCGATCTCCTGGTAAAGATGGAAGAGGGGCGCAGCTTGCTGGATCTGAGCGCCTTGACCCTGGATCTGAATGATCTGCTTGGCGCAAAAGTGGATGTGGTATCCGAAGACGGACTTTATTGGCTTTTACGCCGGAGGATTCTAAAGGAGGCGCGGCCATTATGAAGAAAGATCCACGCCTCTATTTAGCGCAGATATTGGAACGGATTGACCGAATCCTCGAATACACGGATCAGGGGAAAGAAGCCTTTCTCGCCGACGGGAAAACTCAAGACGCCGTTATTCGGAATTTCGAGGTTATTGGCGAGGCTGCAAAGCGGATACCCGGCGATTACAGGGAAAATCATCCATCGATTCCGTGGCGCGCGCTGTCCGGGTTTCGCGATGTTTTGATCCACCAGTATGAGGGAGTAAGCGTTGTCGAGATTTGGCAAATCATTGAGCGGGACCTCGAAACGCTGAGGGAGGCGATCATTAAGATTCTTCCGCCTTTGGATGAGTTGGAAAGGCAGATTGCAGGCGATGACCAGCCCGCACAATCCTGAAAGGGTGCGTTAGCGTAGCGAAGGGTTCCGAGGACACTTAATTCGATGATTCAGTTGGTGAAGCACAGCGGTAGTCAGAGGGATTTGTAGTCGGAAGCAGGCAGATGAACTTCAACGCAGCCAACAGAGTTGACCGGTTTGCGGATGCAGATGGAAACGCCATGAGCTTCACCAGCAGTGGACACAACAATCTGACCCCGGTTCAGGCCGCCTTTGCCGGCACCCTGACCATCGCTGGTTCGACCGGCCGCCTGACGAGCTTGACCCAGTTTAACGGAACCACGGTGGAATACGGATACGATGACGCCGCTCGGTTGACCTCTCTGCAGAACAAGAACGGCTCCACCGTGTTCGCCGGTTATGCCTTTACGCTGGATGGCAACGGCAACCGGACCCAGATCGTGCCGACCGAACCCTTAAACCCGACACCAACGTTGACGGAGAGATCCTATACCTACAACACCCAGAAGAACCGTCTGACCTCCGATGGGACAAGCACCTTTACCTATGACGACGAAGGGCAGCTTGAAACCGACGGCTACAATGTTTCATACACCTTCGACTATGAGCACCGTCTGACGGCCATTGACGGCACGACCAACCAGTATGTCTATGACTTCCGGGGCAACCGCATCCAGGCGACCCGCAACAGCGTCGTCACCCGATACATCTACGATGCGGCGGGGAATCTCTTAGCCGAGGCGGACGGGAGCAACACCATCACCCGCTACTACATCTACGGTCTGGGGCTCGTGGCGATGGCCACCCCCGCGAATGCGGTTTACTGTTACCACTTCAACGCCACGGGAAGCACGATCGCGATCACGAATTCCAGCGGGACGGTGGTGAGCAGTTACGCCTACGATACGTTCGGGTACGTCAAGGGCCAGCAAGAGGGGACAGGCCTGTCTCAGCCCTTCAAGTACGTGGGGCAATACGGCGTCATGGCGGAGTCCGTGGGTGCCCGGATCTTCTATTACATGCGAGCGCGCTACTACGATCCGAGCGTGGGCCGCTTCATCTCCGGAGACCCGGCAGGCTTCGGCGGCGGGGATGTGAATCTGTATGCGTATGTGGGCGGGAACCCGGTGATAGGGATCGATCCGAGTGGGCTTGCGTGGATGGAGATTAGGCCATTAGATGTTAGCGGTCTCAGACACACGACAGTGGGCTCATTGTATCACTCAGGTTTTGTTTACGACAATGGTCTAAATTCTAGCTATGCCCCAAGCCATAGCAATAGTTCTATAGCAGTTGTTGGGCGCGATGAAGGTGCCTCAATGGTTACATCTCAGTATCAACATGTCGGTGAATACTTGCAAGACGATATCTTACGGCAGGCAGAAACGAACCTAAGAAGCCAATGGGATCAAACTGCAAACCCGAATGCCAAAGGCTACAATACCGTTTTCCATAATTGCCATGATTACACAGACGCTGTGCTGAATGAATACAACGGGATTGTCGGTATAATAAGTTCAACTGGTTCTCAAAATCAACATCAATCAGGAAAATAGAGGCATGAATATGAAGCCAATAACCATATTTATGATGTGCGCCGTGGCGATGCTTGGGCAGATGTTTTGGGAGGATAAAAATGCAATTGGGGAATTCCGGGGACAGTATACATAATTCGATGATGAGCTCGGTGAGGCACGGCGGATAGTCAGACTATCGAAATGAAACAGCGCCCGGATGCTCATTGGGAATTCCGGGGACAGTATACATAATTCGATGATGAGCTCGGTGAGGCACGGCGGATAGTCAGACTATCGAAATGAAACAGCGCCCGGATGCTCATTGTCCGGAAGATAAAATGCGAGGGTGATTGCTCCTGAACAAAATATATGTCTGGAGGAAAATGCAACGATGAAGGATGATGTTTTCGTAAAAGAACGTAGGGTGCGTTAGGCGAGAGCCGTAACGCACCAATGAAATAAACGGTGCGTCTTGACGCACCCTACATCTTAGCGTTCCGGGGACACGTTCCGATCCCTTCGGGCTTCCGGAACATGTCCCCGACGCTCACTTCTCTTTAACAAAGGAGTACCACATGGACTACAAGAACATCCTGTTTTCGGTCGAGGAGGGGGTGGCGACGCTGACCTTCAACCGGCCCAAGGCACTCAACGCGATGAACTCCGAGACGATGGCCGAGCTGCTTGCCGCGGTGAACGTCTGCAAAACCGACGAAACGATCAAGGTCCTCGTCCTCACCGGCGCGGGGGACCGCGCCTTCGTGGCCGGCGCCGACATATCTGAAATGCAAAACCAGCGCCCCCAGGAGGCCCTTGCCTTCATGGAGATGGGGCATGAAACCCTGAGGCAGATGGAGATCATGCCGAAGCCGGTGATCGCCGCGGTGAACGGCTTCGCCCTGGGCGGCGGGACTGAGATTTCGCTCGCCTGCGACATACGGTTCGCCTCAGAGAAGGCGGTCTTCGGCCAGCCGGAGATCCTGATCGGTTTGATCCCCGGCTGGGGCGGCACCCAGCGCCTTTCACGGATCATCGGCATGGGCCGGGCGAAGGAGCTGATCCTCGGCGGGGATCGGATCGACGCCAGGCGCGCCTACGAGATCGGCCTCGTCAACCGGATCTTCCCGGCGGAGCAGCTTCTGCCGGAGGCGCTGAAGTTCGCCCGAAAGCTCGCAGCCATGCCCGGCTTTGCCGTCAAGATGGCCAAGCACAGCATCAACTTCGGTTACGACCTGCCGCTCGACAACGCCTGCCGCCTTGAGACGGAGTGCTGCGCCCAGTGCTTCAGCACGGACGATCAGAAGGAAGGGATGAAGGCCTTTTTGGAAAAGAGAAAACCGGTTTTCACCGGCAAATGAGATGGATTCACGCTTCCGCGGGAAACCCTCATGCCCTATATCTGGGGACATGATGCGATCCCTTCGGGCTTCCGCATCACGTCCCCGGAACCCTGTTTTCATAGTGATGACGTTCAAAAGGAGTTGCCCCATGAATTTTGCACCCACCGATGAACAGAAGATGGTCCGCGAGATGGTCCGGAAGTTTGCCGAAACGGAGATCAAGCCGATTGCCGCGGAACTGGACCGGACCCACCGCCACCCGGAGGAGATCTGCCGACGGTTAGGCGAGATGGGGCTTATGGGGGTTGCCGTACCTTGCGAATACGACGGCGCCGGGATGGACACCGTGACCTACGTCATGGCCCTGATCGAGATTTCGAAAGCCTGTGCGAGCTGCGGCGTCATTACCTCGGTCAACAACAGCCTCTACGGCTACCCGGTCAACGCCTTCGGCACGGACGAGCAGAAAAGGAAGTTCCTCGCCCCCGTCGCCGGCGGCAAGGTGGAAGGGTGTTATGCCCTGACGGAATCCGCCGCCGGCTCCGACGCCGCCGCGCTCAAGTGCCGGGCGGAATTGAAGGGCGACCGCTACATCGTCAACGGCGTGAAGACCTTCATCACCAACGGCAACATCGCCCGTTACTGTGTGCTGGCGGCCACGACCGATTCGGCCGCCGGATACAAGGGGATCATCAACCTGATCGTCGATCTGAAGGAGACGCAAGGATTCCATGTCGGAAAGGTCGAGGAAAAGATGGGGATACTCGCCTCCGGCACGGCGGAACTGGTGTTCGAGGATGCCGAGGTTCCGGCGGAGAACCTCCTCGGGAAACCAGGACAGGGATTCAAGCAGATGCTCTCCGGCCTCGATGCGGGAAGGATCGGCATCGGCGCGCAGGCCTGCGGGATCGGCCGGGCGGCCCTCGATGACGCCCTCGAATACGCCAAGGAACGGCTGC
>JAHFBU010000005.1:14421-17638 GCA_023249795.1 Syntrophaceae bacterium | reverse complement strand
TTCCGCCCTGAGCGGATGAACGGCAAAGAGCGCCGCGACGAAGGCGCTCCGCCACAGAAACCCCGTCATCCGCCACAGCACGAGGAAGAGCAGGATTACTACCGTGGCGTGCAGCAGAAGGTTGGTCAGGTGGTGACCGCCTGGATTCAGCCCGAAGAGCCGGACATCCAGCATGTGGGAGAGCCAGGTCAGCGGGTGCCAGTGGCCGATCTCGCCGTAGGTGAGCGCCCAGCGGAACCCCTCCAGGGTCAACCCCTTTTGGACGATCGGATTCTCGTATACATATGAGTTGTCATCGAAGCCGACAAACTCGTGCCTGACCGTCCGGCCGAAGACCAGGGCGACAGCCAGCAGAAGAAAGATGCAGACGGCCGCCACCGTATAGCTGTCAACCTTCCGAATATCATGCGCACCGTGTGACTGAAACAACATATTCCTATTCCACAAATAATATCCGCCACGGTTCCGTCAGAAACGACACAACAAAGCCGAGAAACAACATATTCCTATTCCACAAATAATATCCGCTGCTAAGACCTGTGGTCAATTACTTCCAGGGCGCCTGAGCGGTCGCTTCACGGTACGGAACACCTGTTCGGAAAAGCTTGATGTGCGGACGGATGATATCGGCCAGCGCCGCGTTGCCCTGAACCGAGGCGAGAGAAACGGCACGTTCCACGGTCTCAACCGCCTCTGAAAACCGGCCCGTCTCTGCATAGGCGGCGGCCAGCGTGTCGAGGATGGCCGCATCCCGCCCATCGGAAAGGCGGACCGCCCGCCGGGCCAGGTCAACCGCTTCGGCCCCGTTGCGGATCGATTCCGCGGGACACGTTGCAAGCACCCACGCCAGTTGATTTAATAAAACAATACGGTTTGGCTGCAACCGGACCGCCTCGCGCCACTGAATGACCGCATCGGCGGTTTTACCCTGCCGATCCAGAGCCCGGCCGAGGTTGAAGCGGGCCTCCGCGTAGTCGGGCTGAATTTCAAGAGCCCTCTGAAAATGGATAATGGCCGATTCAACCTGTTCGAGTCCGGCCAGGGCGACACCGAGGTTGTTATGGGATTTGGCGTCGCCGGGCCATAATTCCAGGGACTTCTGATAATGGGTGATGGCAGCGTCGGCCTGCCCTCGCCGCATAAAGGCATTACCAAGGTTGTGGTGGGCCTCAGCGAAGTTTGGCTTGATTTTCAACGCCTTCTGGAAATGGGCTATAGCCTCGTCAATCCGTCCGCGCTCCTCCACGATGACACCGAGATCGTTGTGGACGGTATAGTTGTCTGCGGTGCAGGCCAGGGCGTGGGTCCAGAGCGTTTCACTGTCCCGCCAGTACGAAGTCTGCCGCCATGCAAGTCCCATCAGAAGCAGTATGACCAGGGCTGAGGCGATACCGCACAACCGGCAACGATGGCGCCGGGAAGCGGCGAATTGCGCGATTCCCCAGGTCACGCACAGGGAAAGCCCGATCTGCGGCAGATACGTGTAGCGGTCAGCCATCGAATGCGAACCCACCTGCACCAGACCGATCACCGGCACGAGCATTCCAACGTACCAGAACCAGCCGACGAACAGATAGGGAAAGCGGCGCCGCCATGCCACAGCGGCTGTCGTGATTCCCGTCAACGCGAGAGTTGAAGCGGCAACTTTCCAAATCGGCAAACCGCTCCCCGGATGGGGATATAACACCGCCAGCCCGACGGGGTAAAAGAGATCTCCAATGTAAGCAACGTACGAAACCAAGGCGTTGGAAATCCGGGAAGATATCGGAATGGTGTCAATGGGGGTGATGGCTTCACTTTGGGTAATAATTGTCGCCACACAGGAGGCAATGGTCAGTGCCATGAGTGGAAGTTTCTCGACAATCACAAGCCAGGGGAATGGGGGAGGTTTATCCGCCGAAAGTGGCCCCATGCGGCCCAGCGGCCAATAGTCCAACAGCAGTAGCACAAACGGCAGCGTCACCAGCATTGGCTTGGCCATCAAGCCCAAACTGAATAACACCGCCACCGCCAGATAGCGAACGGACGAGAAAGGGCGACGCGCATAGCCGACATAGGCCCACAGGGTCAACATGAAGAACAGACCGCTCAGGACGTCCTTGCGTTCCGCCACCCAGGCCACCGACTCCACCCGCAGCGGATGGATGGCAAACACCGCCGCCACAAACGCGCTCCGCCACAGAAACCCCGTCATCCGCCACAGTACAAGAAAAAGAAGGATCGCGGCGGCGGCGTGCAACAGAACATTGGTCAGGTGGTGCCCGCCGGCATTCAGCCCATATAACTGAACATCCAGCATGTGGGAAAGCCCGGTCAGTGGGTGCCAGTTGCCGCCATGGCTGGCTGTAAGGGCCCACGCAATGCCGCGGGCGGTCAGACCGCCTGCAACCTGCGGGTTCTCATATACGTATGGGCCGTCATCGTAATTGACGAACTCATGCCGAACCGTCTGGCCGAAAACCAGGGCGACCGCCAGCAGAAGAAAGACGCAGACGGCCGTTGCCTTATAAACGTTATGGGTCCGAATATCACGGACACCGTGCGACGGAGATAACATGTTATTATCCCGAAATATACTGTGATGTGGAGCAACCTATATTTTCGTTCCACCGGAGAAAAAATCGATCCGTATGGCTTTTCAGGCCGTCTCCACACGACCGTCCAGACCTTGAACGCCGGAATCTTTACGACTCGATGGAATCGAACTTTGCCCGGAACTTCGCTTGCTTCAATAATGGATGCCGAGGATATCGGGGATACGGACGTGTCTGTATTTATTGCCAAGCCGCTCCAGCGTTACACCATCGGACAGGTAGCCCACGACGCAGTCCCAGCCCACATCAATCATGGCCTCCCGCCTGACGAGGCACTGAAGGGGGTCGATCCAGTAGAGTCTGACCGGGTCGCCTTCCAGGACGACGGGAGCCACCAGATTCGTCTTCACCGTGTTGAGCGGTCCGAAATGGAGAATCCTGCATACCGCGAATCCCGCTTCCTTGTCATTGTCGAGAATCTCGGTCATACGCTCGAGATAATCCGGCAAAATAAGGTTGTCGTCATCGAGGAACAGAATATATTCACCGGCGGCCTTATTCATCATCTCGGCCCGCACGGTGTTTCCATAGTCGTGCTCTCGTTTTGCCTTGCCGAGGGCTTGGTACTTGAACCGGGCGTCACGGAAGGTCTCGACGACAATCCTGGCGTTCGACTCTTCTTC
>JAHFBU010000005.1:0-14411 GCA_023249795.1 Syntrophaceae bacterium | reverse complement strand
GGGCCATCGGAACAGATAATCTGTTCCCAGTTCCGGACGGTCTGGAGCTTCATGCAAGACAGGCAACGCAGCAACACCTTCGGATCGCGGCGATAGGTAGGTGTTATGACGGATACCTTGACTGGGCTTTCCGGGACCGGAGCTGTCCGTTCGATCTTGAACCCGTTCATATTAATCCTTCCAGGCCCTTTCCGATACGTCGGCCCTTATTTTCATTGCAAGGGGCTGAAGCCATGAGATCCTCCGGTCGAAGCAGCCGGACATGATCTATTTCAACGCCCCGGCGACAATCTCAGAGAGGTCAAGAACCTGCACCTTATCTTCGGAACCGATATCCTTTAGGCCGTCTTCAAACATGGTCATGCAATAGGGGCAGCAGACGCAAATCGTCTTTGGGTTCTCCTTCAAGGCCTCCTCAGTGCGTTCCAGGTGGATGCGTTTGCCGATGGCTTCTTCCATCCACATTCGCCCCCCCCCGGCGCCGCAACAGAATGACCTGTCGTGGTGGCGTTTCATTTCAGCGGGCGCCTGGCCGGTGATGGAGACGACAACCTCCCGCGGGGCCTCGTAGATACCGTTATAGCGTCCCAGATAGCAGGAATCATGGAACACGACATTCCCCAAGTCTTTTCTACCGTTCAATTTCAGCTTACCGTCTTTGATCAGCTCGCTGATGAATTGGGCGTGATGCACGACTTCCAATTCGACGCCATACTGGCGGTAGTCGTTTTTCAACGTGCTGAAACAGTGAGGACACTGAGTGATGATCTTCTTCACGCCCCTGTCTTTAAACATTTTGATATTCTCTCTAACCATACGATCGAAGACGAACTCATTACCCAGGCGGCGCAGGCTGTCTCCGCAGCACTTTTCATCCCTGCCCAGAATCCCCCAGGAAACACCCCCGGCCTCGAGAATCTTGGCGATAGCAAGGGTTACCTGCCTTTCACGGGCATCGAAAGCGCCCGCACAGCCTACATAGAATAAATATTCGGTCTTGTCCGTTTCAAACGGTCTGGCGTTGATTTCTGACGCCCATTTGGCGCGATCGGAGGGAGCAATACCCCACGGGTTGCTGCGCTGTTCCATATTTTCGAAGAGGGCCAGCAATTCATGGGGAAACGTGGCCTTCGTTTCAACCAGGTCCCGGCGCATGCCAACCAGTTTAGGCACATGCTCGATAAATACCGGGCACACTTCCATGCAGCCGCCGCAGGTTGTGCATGCCCAGACGGCGTCCTCCGACACGCTGCCCTGTCCGTTTTCGCTGCCTCCGATCAACGGCAATTCCGGTTGTTCATTATTGATCAACCGCGGACCATTTTCCAACAGATTGACCTTGATATCATGGATGACCAACCGCGGATTGAGCGGTTTGCCGGTGCTGGTGGCCGGGCAAACATCCGAACAGCGCCCACACTCGGTACAGGCATAAGAGTCAAAGAGGTCCTTCCAGCGAAATTGGGCTACCCGTCCAATACCAAATATATTTCCCTTTTTAAACTCCTCCCGGGGTTGGGTCGTAACCTTCTCCATGCTCCGAAAGAATACATTGGGGATGGAAGCAAGAATGTGCATGTGTTTGCTGTAAGGCAGATAGTTCAGAAAGCCCAGGAGGGTTAACGCGTGAATCCACCAGAAAATGGTTGCCGATGTTTCAAGGGTAGTGGCGGAAGTGCCTGAAATAAACGTAGCCGCGAGAAAACCGGATACGGGCATGTATTGTGCCGCCCGCTCCGTGCCGCCGCCAATCTCGCTTGCATGCGTTCCGAAAAAGGCGATCATCAAGAGAGCAACCAAACCAAGAATGGCGAAGGCATCGCCGCTCCGTGCCTCGATGTACTCCGGAGGGAAGGCCAAACGGCGGATAACCGCAAGGATGACGGCAATCAGGGCCAACATCGATGCGATGTCGAAAAAACAGGCAAGGGTGAAGTAGGCGCCTTCCGGCAATTTGGAGAGGCTGATGTAATCCGGGGCCAGACCGTGCAGCAGGAATTCGGTATTGGCAATCAGCAGGACCATAAAGCACCAGAAAAGGACGGCATGGTTCAGACCGAAGGGGTAGCTGCGACTGATGGAACATCGTTGAAAAAAGCAATATGAGATTGTGTCCCGGAGGCGCCTGCCCACCTGATGAAAGCGATTTTCCGCTTTGCCCAGGGTGACCAGGCGGAAGCGCCGGAAGCAGCTCCAGCCGAACATTACGACAGCGATCACAAAGATGCCTATGTATGTGGTTGTATTAATCGACACGATCGGCTCCTATGTTGTGAGAGGTATCCGTCTAACACTGATTCGTTTTGCTGGTGCGCAGCTCCCTGACGCGGTTGATAATGGCTGGAACCACCTGGAAGAGGTCGCCGACGATGCCATAGGTGGCCACCTCAAAAATGGGAGCCTGATTATCGCGGTTGATGGCGATAATCACATCCGAATCCTGCATGCCCACCAGGTGTTGAATGGCGCCGCTGATGCCACAGGCGATATAAACCTTGGGCCTGACCGTCTTGCCGGTTTGCCCGACCTGGCGTTCCGGCGGCATCCAGCCGGCGTCGACGGCGCTGCGGGAAGAACCGACCACGCCACCCAGTTCGTCGGCCAGTTCCCGCAAGAGGCGGAAATTTTCTTTGGCCAGCATGCCGCGGCCTCCGGATACGATGATATCGGCGGCGGATATGTCTATGGCATCCGCACCCGCTCTATGGTCGTCGATAACCTCCAGTACTTTGACCGCTATGTCGTCTTCCGTGAGCGGAATCGACTCGCGGACTATTGTCCCCTCGCGGGAAACGTCCTTCTCGGGCATGCACATGACGTGAGGACGAACCGTGGACATTTGTGGCCGGGTGCGTTCGGTCAAAATAGTCGCCATGATGTTGCCGCCGAAAGCAGGACGGGTCTGCAGTAAAAAATTCTTTTCATCAATGCTCAGTCCGGTGCAATCGGCGGTCAATCCGGTTTTGAGTTCCGTGGCTACGGAACCGGCCAGATCCCTTCCCAAACCGGTCGCGCCCACCAGCACGATTTCCGGCTTGTACTTGTCCGTCAGGTGGCATATGGCTTTGTAGTAAGGTTCGGTGCGATAGTGATGAAATACCGGGTCATCGATAAGGTAGGACTTGGTGGCGCCGTAGGAAAATGACTCATGGCACAGGTTCTCCACTTTGTCGCCAATGACAATGGAACAGAGTTCCACATCCAATTTCTTCGCAAGGTCGGCGCCTATTCCCAACAGTTCCCAGGAAACCGTGGCCGGCTTACCGTCAGTCTGCTCGACAAAGATCCATACCCCCTTGTACTGTTTGAGTTTGGACGCAATCCGGGCCTCTTCGTCCGATGTCTCCTCTTCTGAATCGGGAGCCACGATATCGGTGCCTTCTTGGGCCAACCGATTCAGAATCTCCTGCTGTTCCGGTGTAAAGAATATCTCAAGAGCTTCGACCGGGCAGACCTTCAGGCATCGACGGCAACCGGTGCATTTATCAATATCGATGATCGGCGCTCCGTCTTCATTCATATCGATCGCCTGGAATCGACAGTCGCTCTGGCAACGCGCCCCGCAGGCGATACATTTCCCCGGGATCAGCCGGGCCTTGCCCAGGGGTTTCTTTAATTTCGTTTTCTCGTGCATGTTCAGCCCTCTTCCTTTCACTTCCCGATCACAAAGAAATGATGTCTTTTCCAAGGAGAGTATCTATGAGCAAGTGAGCGGCTTCCTCAGGCTTGTTACAGCCATCGCCCAATATCTGTCCCGTTGTCCTTTGCGGGGAAAAGATTTTGCGTACCTGCGTCGCCGAACCCTTTAATCCGATGGCTTCCCCGGGTAATTGCATCACCTTGTTGTTCCACAATATCACTTCGCTCTCTTCAGACTTCAGCCGCATAGGTACTGTCGGATAGCGGGGTTGGTTGATTTCCCGCACCACCGTAATCAGGGCCGGTAGCGGTGCCTCCACGATCTCGTGCCGTCCTTCCAGTTTGCGTCTGACCCTCACCTTTTTGCTTTTCAGGTCCAGCTTCTGGATTTGGTCGACCAGGGTCAGTTGAAAGTATTTCAGGCGGGTGGCAATGCCGGGTCCCACCTGGGCGGTGTCTCCGTCGATGGTTTGCTTACCGCAAATCACCACGGCTACCTCTTCTTTTTCAGCAAGACGCCTGATCGCCTCAGCCAGGACCATGCTGGTTGCGAGGGTATCCGCTCCACCGAAGACACGGTCGCTCAGAAGGATCGCCTCATCCGCCCCCAATGCCAGGGCCTTTCGCAAGGTGACCTCGGTGTTGGGCGGACCCATGGAAACGACGGCCACCCGCAACCCATATTTGTCTTTGAGCCTCAGGCTTTCCTCTAATGCCTGGGTATCAAACGGGTTCATGATGAAAGGCACCCCCTCCCTGATCAGAGTGCCGGTGACAGGGTCAATCCTGACCTGGGTGGTATCGGGAACCTGCTTCACGCATGCGACAACCAACATTCTTACACCTCATAACATTTAAGACATCGTTTTCCGGATTCATGCGGGCGCAATTCACGTTCGATCGATAGGCGAGCCCTATCATAATCGAAAAGGGGTGTCAAATGAACCGTCCTTAAAAAGTCTTTGCTTCTGAGGATCATTTACGTTAAAAAAACATCATGCATCATCTGATCGACGAGTACCTCAACTATCTGACGGTCGAAAAGGGGGTTTCCCGCAACACAATCGATGGGTACAGCAGGGACCTGATCCGGTATGCCCGGTTTATCGGCCAGGTGAAAACACGCGGGGTCGGCGGGGTGAGGCCGGAGGATCTGATTTTATTCCTGGGATCTTTGCAGGAAGAAGGGCTGACGGCCAATTCGGTGAATCGGACCCTGGCGGCCATCAGGGGGTTTTATAAATATCTCCTTCGGGAGAGAAAAGTGGAACATAGCCCCGTGGCTCATATCGAACGGGCCAAGGTCTGGATGCGGCTTCCCGATGTTTTGAGCCGGGAGGAGATGGCCCTTCTGCTGTCGCAGCCCGACGCGGCGACGCCGGCCGGCCTCCGCGATGCCTCCATGCTCGAACTCTTGTATGCCACCGGTATTCGGGTTTCAGAGCTGATCGGGCTGACCGTAAACAGCATCAACTGGCAGGTGGGGTATCTTGTGGCCATGGGCAAGGGCGAAAAAGAGAGGATTGTACCTGTCGGACGCACGGCGTATGATCGGGTCAAGCATTATGTCGAAGAAGCGAGACCCTCTCTCCTCAAAGGGAGGGAGAGTGTCCATCTGTTTCTGAACCGATCGGGGAAAGGAATGACCCGGCAGGGGTTCTGGAAGATTCTGAATAAGTATGCCGCGAAGGCGGGCTTGGGCAAAAGGGTTCATCCGCACCTGTTCCGTCATTCATTTGCCTCACATCTGCTGGAGGGGGGAGCCGATCTGCGTTCCGTGCAGATCATGCTGGGTCATGCCGACATCTCCACAACGCAGATTTATACACATGTGACACGCGAACGCCTGAAGGAGATCCACCAAAAATATCACCCCCGTGGGTAAAGGCCGCTTCAGTCCATTGGAAGATTGCGGGGGTCGAGAGGGCAGGGGTCCATGGAATATCAGTCAAGTGAAGCACCCATGTCCGCGAGGAAGGGGCGAAAATCGGCTAAGATCCTGATCGCCGTTCTGCTCCTTGCGATTCCGGCGTCATTCTTTCTGGCCGCACTCCTGCTCTATCCTGAAAAGGTTCAACAAATCCCTGAAGGATGGGCCAGGATTCAAAATGGCTTTTCCTTCATCATCCTCGGTCAAAAACCCCATTTCTATGCGCTCGTTCTGGAGAAGAACGGGAAGGATCATCGCCTGACCTCCGGGGACACCTTTGAGGTTTCCTACAGGGATGAATTTGTGATCAAGGAGATTTCGACGGATGTTCTCTTCGGCGGTGGGGTCGCCGCGGATATTGAGGGGCTGGGCGGCGGGAATGATTTTCGAAAGCTCATCAAGGGGATCGATCTGGTTGACCATGCGGTTGTGGCCGGCCGGGATGGCGTCGGGGAAGAAAAGCCGCGCGATTTTTCCCTAATGATAACCTATCGGGGCGATACGATCGCGGCCATTCCCATTCGGATTCAGATCACCCCGCAGGACTGGCTGCGCTATGCAAGAAGCTCGGGGAATCGGAAGGTGCAGATCGAATATCTTAAACGGGCGATTGCGATGAACCGGGAAGATATCAATGTGCGCCGCATGCTTGCCTCGATTTATTTCAATGCCGGGATGACGGGAGAAGCCATTGCTCAGTATCTTGAAATCCTGGTTCTGAAACCGGACGATCCGGCCGTTCTGTCGGAACTGGCCAAGTGCTATTTGAAGAGCGGAGAGTATGAGGATGTGATCCGTGTCGCAAAGCGGGCCATGAAGACAAACCCGCAGGATGATGGCGCGCTGGCGGATATGGCTTTTGCCTGGGGTCAGATGGGGGATTGGAAGAAGGCCATCGCCTCCTACCATGCCTCCCTGAAGATCCGGCCGGACAATCCGATGGTCATCTTTAAGCTGGGAGAGGCCTATGAGAAATCAGAACAGCTCGACCGGGCCTCCAGATATTACCTTATGGTGCTGGAAAAGGTTCCGAAGGCTGATCATGTGGCGGCTCTCCTCGCCGGTGTATATTTGAAGATGGGAAAGTTCGACGAGGCGATCCGGTGGCATCGGGAGGTCTTGAAACGGCAGCCGAAAAACGCGGTCGCCTATGCCAACCTCGGCCTGGCTTACGGGGGCAAGGGACTGACCAAGGAGGAGATTGAGAACTACTCAAGAGCAATCGCACTGGACCCGAAGGATCCGGTGATCCGATTCAATCGGGCGGTCGCCTATGAGAAGGCGAAAATGGAGCCGGAGGCGATTCTGGAATATCAGAGGGTTCTGGAATTGAAGCCGGACGATTCGGACACGCTGGAGAGACTGGCCGCCCTCCATTTCAGGGCGAAGCGTTTCAGCGAGGCGGCGGCCCTCTATGAGAAGGCGGTGAAGGCGCACCCCCGAAAGGCGGAGATCCATACCCGTCTCGGTTTGGCGTATGCGGAACTCAAGAAACCGGCTCGATCCGCGGAAAACTACGAAAAAGCGATCCAATATGGGGCAAAAGATCCCCAGATCAAGCAGAATCTCGCCATGACCTATGGTCAGATGGGCAGGACGAAAGAGTCGATTGAGGTCTATGCGGGGCTTGCGGCGGCGAAGAACCCGGCAGGTGAAATATTGAGCACCCTTGCCGATCTCTATATGAAGGAAAAACAGTACGATAACGCCATTCGGATCTATATGAGGCTGATCGATCAGAACCCGAAGAAGGCCGCAGGTTATGCGAGCGTTGCCAACGCATACGGCCTTAAGGGAGATTTGGACAGGCAAATTGAATACTGCCGAATGTCGCTGAAGCTGGACCCTGAGGACGACGAGGTCTATGCGAGTCTTGGGGCGGCCTATGAGAAGAAGGGTCTGTACAGCGAAGCGCTCAGGGCCTACACGGCAGCTTACGAGCTGAATCCCGATTCGACAACGGCGGCGCGACGGATCCCGCAGATGAGGATTCGGATGCTTCAGCAGAGATGACCATTTCAACAGCCTGATGAATGCGGAGGAGTGTGCGGATGAAGAACATCAACGTTGGCGGCGTCGAAATCGGCGGAGGCGCGCCCCTGGCTCTGATCGCCGGACCGTGTGTGATTGAGAGCGAAGAGATGACGGTGAAGATGGCCCGCGCCCTGAAGACGCTGACGGAGGATCTCGGGATTCCGTTTATTTTCAAGGCCTCCTATGACAAAGCGAATCGGACATCCCGGGATGCCTACCGCGGGCCGGGTCTGATCCGGGGGCTGGAGATTCTGAAACGGATACAGGAGGAATTTGCCATTCCCGTTCTGTCCGATGTCCATCGTTTTGAGGAGATCGCGCCGGCGGCCGCAGTCCTGGACGTCTTACAGGTTCCGGCTTTTCTCTGCCGTCAGACCGACTTCATTGTCGAGATCGGACGCCGCGCGAAGGCGGTGAACATCAAGAAAGGGCAGTTTCTTGCCCCGTGGGATGCGGCAAATATCGTGGAGAAATTGGCGGCGGTCAATGACAACATCATGCTGACCGAACGGGGAGTCAGTTTCGGTTACAATAATCTCATCGTTGATTTCCGCTCTTTCCCGATTCTGCGGCAAACGGGATATCCGGTTATCTTCGATGCCACGCACAGTGTGCAGCTTCCCGGAGGGGCCGGCAGGATGTCGGGAGGCGATCGTGGCATGGTCCCCTGCCTTGCGCGCGCGGCCGTGGCGGCCGGAATCGACGGGCTGTTTTTCGAGGTCCATCCCGACCCGGACCGTGCGCTGTGCGACGGTCCGAATTCCCTGGCGCTGGACACCCTTCCGGAACTGTTGATGACCCTGATGAAGATCGATGCCGCGGTACGTTGATTTCAGGGACAATGGCGAACAACCGATTGAATAGGGGAATGATGATGGTGAAAGAGGTAATTGACGAACGGCTTCTGGAGAAAATCCGGAGGGTGAAACTCCTGATCCTCGACGTGGACGGGGTTTTGACTGACGGACGGATCATCATGGATGATGCGGGGCTGGAGAGCAAGGCGTTCGATGTGAGAGACGGACAGGGCCTGAAAATTCTCATGAGATTCGGCATCGACGTGGTTCTGCTGACAGGAAGACGGTCCCGGGTGGTCGAGCACCGTGCCGCCGACCTGGGGATCACCGAGGTGCATCAGGGGATCTGGAACAAGACGGACGCTTTTATTGAAATTATCGGACGGCGAAACATAAATTCGGAAGAGACGGCCTGTGTCGGGGATGACGTGGTTGACATCCCCCTTTTCAGGCGGACGGGGTTTTCTGCCGCTGTAGCCGACGCGGTTCCGGAAGTTAGAGATCTTGCGGATTACGTGACGCATCACGGGGGAGGACGGGGAGCCGTTCGGGAGGTGTGCGAGGTGATCCTGAGGGCGCAGAACCGGTGGGCGGATGTGGCCGCGCGGTATGAATTTGCGTGAAGTTTGAATGGGGGCAGACTTCAATTTGTCCGTCAATGTGTTGATTGACGTTTCGCCTTTACATCCATGTATACGGATGGTATAAAATTTGCGGGACGTTGAGGCGCGGAAAACCTTCGACTGGCCGACGGCAAATCCATGCGGATGAGGATGAACATTAAAAGAAGAACAGCTCTCATTGTTGCGGCCCTTTCGGTGGTCCTGTTTGTGACGGCGATTATAGCGATCGGCCTTCGAAGGACGCCGGAACAGGCGCTGCTCAAAATCATGTCGGACCGGGTCGATCTGCAGGTTAAGGATGTCCATTTTACGGATGTCGGGGATTCCGGCATGAAGTTGGAGATCACAGCGGAATCGGCCCGCTATCGGAAGAAGGAAAACCTCGCGCTTTTCGAGAAAATGAAGGTCCGTCTGGTGACGAAAGAGGGTCGCGTCTTTGTGATGAACGGCGACCGGGGGCAGCTCAATACCCAGTCCCGGAATATGGAGATCGAGGGGAATGTCGATATCGTTTCAGAAACTGGCGACCGCATTTCGACGGACCGTCTTCTGTATCGGAACGCGAGAAGACGGATTGAAACGGATCGCCCCGTCGTTATGGAAAATGCAGGTTCCAGGATCAGCGGTGTCGGAATGATCTATTCCCTGGATGAAAGAAAGGTCACGTTCCTGTCGCAGGTTCGGGCGAACTCCGATGGAAAATAAGAGGGTAACTTAAAGATGTTGAGAAGGCTTCAGCGGGTCATCATCACCCTGGGCGTATTGATTTCGGTTCTGTATCCCCCGGGCGGAGCGCCGGCCGAAACGAAGCAAAAACCCCAGATCGAAAAGAACCAGCCGATTCAGATCGTTTCTGACCGTTTGGATGCGTTCAACGAAAAAAAGATGGTGGTCTTTTCCGGGAATGCGGTGGCGACGCAAGGTGCGCGGACAATCCGGGCGGATCGTCTGACGCTTTACTATAAGGAGAACAGAAAGGCGGCAGGCCGTCCGGCAGCGGAGGTTGAAGGGACCGGGGATCTCGAAAGGGTGGAGGCAAAGGGGTCCGTGACGATCACCGAGGGCGAACGGGTCGTGACCGGGGATGAGGCCCTCTTCGAGCCGGATCTCCAAAAGATCACGATGACGGGCGGCGCGGGTCTGCGCGAAGGTGCCAATGTCGTCCGGGGCGATCGGATCGTCGTATTGCTGGAGGAGAACCGGGGCGTGGTGGAGAGTCTGGAGAACCGGCGCGTGACGGCCACGATCTATCCTGGAGGGACTCAGGAGAAAAAAAGGTGACGGTGTTTCTGTAAAATCTGAGATCCCGCTGCGCGCCGGACATTATGATGCGCGGATCAGAATCTCGTTATCGATTGATGAGAAGGTTCAAGAGATTCTTCATGGGTAAATTGACGGCAACGGATCTGATCAAGATCTACAACGGCAGAAGGGTGGTCGATCGGATCCATCTGGAGATCAACCCCGGCGAGGTGGTAGGCCTTCTGGGACCCAACGGTGCCGGAAAAACGACCACATTCTATATGATTGTAGGTCTGATCAGGCCGGATGGGGGTAAGATTTCCCTCGAGGGCGAGGATCTGAGCCGGTGCCCGATGTATATCCGGGCGCGCAAAGGGCTTAATTACCTCCCTCAGGAGCCGTCCATCTTCCGGAAACTGACGGTGCGCGAAAACATTCAGGCGATTCTCGAGACGCTTCCCATAACCCCGGAAGAGAGGGGGGAGCGGTTGCATGCGCTTCTTGCGGAACTGGACCTAACGCAACTGTCAGAGAACAAGGCATATTCATTATCGGGAGGTGAAAGAAGGCGGGTGGAGATCACTCGGGCGCTGGTGACCTCGCCGAAATTCATCCTTCTCGATGAACCTTTCGCCGGGATTGATCCGCTGGCCGTGGCCGATATCGGCAGGATCATCGCCCGGCTCAAGATGAAGGGGATCGGGGTCATCATCTCCGACCACAATGTCCGGGAGACCCTCTCCGTTTGCGATCGCGCCTACATCGTCAATGAGGGCACGATTCTCGTTGAGGGCACGCCGGAAGAGATCGCCGGATCCGAGATCGCAAGAAAAATCTATTTTGGAGATGATTTTAAATTCTAAACGAGAGAAGACAAGCAGAAACATGGCTTTTGAACTCAGACAGAATCTGAAACTGACCCAGCAGTTGATCATGACGCCGCAGCTTCAGCAGGCGATCAAGCTCCTGCAGATGTCGCGGCTCGATCTGGTCGATATGGTCCAGCATGAGATAGAGGAGAATCCGCTTCTGGAGGAGGTCACATCGGATGAAGATCCCGATGCCGAAAAGAAGATCGAACCTCCGGAGACCGCCGAAGGGGATCGGGAAGAGCCGCCGACCGTCCAACGGACAGAGGAGCTGACGGGCGAGGGGGACGGGCGGGAAGATTTCGACTGGGAGAACTATCTGGAAGATTATGGTCCGGTTGGGGCTACGTACGACCGGAAGGAGGGGCCCGCCCCTGCGTGGGACAATCTTCTTACGACAAAACCGTCGCTCACGGACCATTTGATGTGGCAGCTCCGTCTCTCCGAGTTCAGTGAGAATGAACGCTGTATCGGCGAACAGATCATAGGCAACCTGGATTATAACGGTTACCTGGTCGCTACGCTGGATGAAATTGCCGTTCAGGAGAAGGTGACGCCCTACTTTGTGGAAGAGGTGCTGAGAAAGGTTCAGGAATTCGATCCCATCGGGATTGCCGCACGCGATGTGCGCGAGTGTCTGCTGATCCAGGCGAGGATGGCGGGTGATGCACGCGCCCTGATCGAGCGGATTATCCTTGATCACCTCAAGGAGCTGGAAGTCAGAAATTATGCCCATATCGCCCGGAAACTGAAGGTCTCGCTTGAGGACGTTATGGCCGCCGTGATGATCATCAGCCATATGGATCCCCGGCCGGGAAGCGCTTACAACGAGGAACGCATCCAGGCCATCGTGCCCGATGTCTATGTCATAAAAACCGACGACGATTACAAGATTGTCCTTAACGACGACGGTTTCCCCAGGCTGAGGATCAGCAACTTTTACCGCGAGATCATGGGCGGGACGGCCGGGCGCGAGAAGCAGGAAAGTGGGAAGAGGTACATCAAGGAGCGGGTCCAGTCGGCGACCTGGCTTATCAAGAGCATTCAACAACGGCAGAAGACGATCTATCGCGTTTCCGTAAGCATTGTTCGATTTCAGAGGGATTTTTTCGACCACGGGGTCGGTTTCCTGAAACCGCTGATCCTGCGGGATATTGCCGATGATGTGGGGATGCACGAATCGACGATCAGCCGCGTGGTGACGAACAAATATATGCACACGCCGCGTGGCATCTTCGAGCTGAAATACTTTTTTGGCAGCGGCATCCATAAGACCGGCTGCGAAAACGTCTCGTCCAAGAGCGTACAGGAGGAAATCCGGAAGATCATCTCCGGTGAAGATTCCCGCAAACCCTTCAGCGATCAGGAAATCGTCAAACGTCTTGGAGTTTCGGGGATCAAGATTGCCAGAAGGACGATCGCAAAATACAGGGATATGATGGCTGTTCTGCCCTCATCGCGCCGGAAAAAGTATTTTTGAAATATATATGTTGACAGCGGGCAAAGATATCCGTATTGACCACCGTTTTGCAGTTCCGCGATGCAGCCCGGTTTGTATTTTTCGGGTGAGTAAATACTAAAAGGAGATGAACAGACCATGAAGATTTCCGTGACATTCAGGAATGCCGAAGGGGAAAACTGGCAGAAGGAATACGTCGAAGAGAAATTGGGAAAACTGAAGAAGTATATCGATAATCCGGTAGATGCTCGGGTCATCCTCTCGGTCGAAAAGTTCCGCAACACGGCGGAAATCATTTTGACGGCCGACGGTTTGAACGTCAATGGCGGTGGGGAAGAGAAGGATATGCACCTGGCCATCGACAATGCGATAGAAAAGATCGAACGACAGCTCAAGAAGCACAGGGAAAAGATCCGCGGTTTCAAGAACAATCATTCCCGAAGCGAGGAATTCGACGGGGAGTCTCCGGCCGAGGATGGTGATGATTCGCCGGATGCCAAGGTGGTGGAAGCGCGCAAGATGGTACTAAAACCGATGTCGATCGATGACGCGGTTCTGGAAATGGAAACAACGAAAAACCGTTTTGTGATCTATCGCGATTCGTCCACCGAAAATATCAACGTCATTTATCGGCGCGAGGATGGAAAATTCGCCCTGCTGGAAATCGGCCGTTAAGATTTGAGGATAAGTGCATGAAGATTACGGAGGTGCTCCAGCGGGAGTTCGTCCTTGACGAGCTGAAGGCCCGGAACAAACAGGACGCCCTTGCGGAACTGGTGGGTGTTTTTGCAAAAACAAGCGTCAAGGTCAGCCCCGATGCGATACTTCACGTCATCCTGGAGAGGGAGCGGCTGGGGAACACCGCCATCGGGGACGGCGTTGCCATCCCTCACGGCAAAATTTCGGGACTCGATGGGATGATGGTCTCCTTTGGCCGGAGTCGGGAGGGGGTCCCGTTCGAAGCGATGGATGGAAAGCCGGTGCGGCTGTTCTTTCTGCTGATGGCGCCCGAGAATTCAGCGGGTCAGCATCTGAAGGTTCTTGCGAAGATTTCGCGGATGCTCAAGGATCCGGCCTTCCGAAAAAAGCTTCTGGAAGCGAAGACCCATGATGATCTTTTCCGGATCATTATCGATAAGGACGACGAATGTTGACTGAGGCGACCGGGATGAAGCCATTGCGTGTCGTGATCATCACCGGACTATCGGGTTCCGGAAAGAGCACCGCCCTCAGGGCTTTGGAGGATATCGGCTTTTTCTGCGTCGATAACCTTCCTGTGATTCTCCTGCCAAGGTTTCTGGAAATCCAGTCCGAGCCGGCCAAAGGAATCGCGCAGGTTGCAATGGTCATGGATCTCAGAGAGCGGGGATTACTGGAAAAGTACCCGCGTATTTTCGTCCGGCTCAAGGAAAAGGGTTATCGAATTGAAATCCTTTTTTTCGATGCCACCGACGAGGCGATCCTGCGCCGTTTCAGCGAAACGAGGCGGACCCACCCGCTCGCCCCGCTCGGTTCCATCGTGGACGGCATCCGGGCGGAAAGGGAAAAACTTGCCCCGCTGAGAAAGATGGCCGATAAGGTCATCGATACCACCTCCTGCAACGTCCATCAGCTCAAGGATATCGTTCAGCGCCATTTCCGGTCCCCTTCGACAAGGGGGCTGGCGATCCATGTGACCTCTTTCGGCTACCGTTACGGGCTGCCGGCGGACGCCGACATGGTCCTGGACGTCCGTTTCCTGCCCAATCCCCATTTCGTGGAGGAGCTGCGCTGTTGTGACGGCCATGATTCCCGTGTGCGCGATTTTGTCCTGGAATC
>JAHFBU010000147.1 GCA_023249795.1 Syntrophaceae bacterium | reverse complement strand
CGAGAGTCATGGAGACAAGGGTACGATCTTTACGATTACGCTGCCGGGGGGAAAATGGGCCTGAAGATTCTTGTCGCTGAGGATGAGGCAATAACGCTTAAGCATATTATACACAGCCTCCGGAAGGAAGGATATGCGGTCACCGGCGTCACCAACGGCGCCGATGCGGCCGCCAGGATCTCTGAAGAGCATTTTGATATCGTCATAACCGACATCAAGATGCCGGGGATGGACGGCCTCAGTCTTCTGGCCCTGATCAAGGAAAAGGAGCCTGACACCGATGTCTTGATAATCACCGGCTTCGGCAGCATCGAGTCGGCGGTGGAGGCGGTGAAAAAGGGCGCCTCCGAGTATTTAACCAAACCCTTCAATCTCGATGAGCTCATCCTGAAGATCAAAAAGCTTCAGGAAAAAATACGATTGGAAAAAGAGAACACCGCGCTTAAGGCCACGCTCGGCCTCACCGGACAGTATCCGTTCATTGCAAAGAGCAGGATGATGAAGCGGGTCATGGAGGTGATCGGCAGCATCAAGAATTCGGACTGCAACGTCCTGCTCACCGGCGAAAGCGGGGTCGGCAAAGGGCTCGTTGCAAAACTCATACACCACTCGAGCAACCGCAAGGAGATGCCCTTCATTGCCCTCAACTGCGCCGTGTTTACCGAGGAGCTGCTGGCAAGCGAACTCTTCGGACATGAAAAGGGCTCCTTCACCGGCGCCGTAGCCCAAAAAAAAGGGCTTATGGAGCTGGCCGACGCAAGCACGCTTTTCCTTGACGAAATTGCGGAGATGTCGCCATCCCTCCAGGCGAAACTGCTGAAGGTCATAGAGGACGGAGAGTTCATGCGCGTCGGGGGGACGAGGACCATCAGGATTGACATACGCCTCATAACAGCCACCAACCAGAACATAGCCAACCTGATCAGGGAGGGGAAATTCAGGGAGGACCTTTACTACCGACTGAACGTAATGGACATCTTCATCCCCCCTCTCAGGGAGAGAAAAGAGGACATTGTCCCCCTTTGCAACCACTTCCTGACGAAATATGCCGTCAAGGAAAACAAGCGGATCAACGGCTTCAGCGGAGAGGTCATGGACATCCTCCTCTCTTATGGATTCCCCGGCAACGTCAGGGAGCTCGAAAATATCATCGAGCGTGCCGTCATACTTGAAAAGACATCGCTCATACGCCCTGAAAGCCTTCCGCAGTCGATCAAGCTCTTCCAGGTCGAGACCATCGACCCTAACCGGGTGAAGACGATCGATGAACTGAACAGGGAATATGCCGAAAGGATACTGGACTTCACCGACCATAACCGGTCAAAGGCAGCAGAACTGCTCGGCATATCCCGTACAAGTCTCTGGAGGATTTTAAAGAAGCAGGATTAAGTCTCTCCCATTCTTTTAGCTTTCCTCGTTTTAAATCTTCCCCCTTTCCCCTTTCAATCTGTTTCACTGAAGTTCCAGATTGAAACAGTTGCTTCGGGATAGCCTTGCTTGCCACCCTATATTTTCAATATGTTACATCATGGCACGGTAATTGGATCATAGCTGTCAAAACCAGCGATGGAGGCCAATGCAATGAAAGATAAAATCCTGTTCGTGACCAAAGGAGGCGAGAAATGTGATGACGGGTTTCTATATGCAATCGAACTCGCAAAGAATCTTGGGATGGGGATCGAGCTCCTGATCATCTGCCCGTCACGGATCACGAATTCATTCGAAGACATCATGACCGCGGCAACGTTCGCTGAAGCGGGCGATCAGCAAACCATCAGGGAGATGATGGAGGCGGAGCAGGAGCCGTTCAGGGCCCTTGCCGAACGGAAGATCAGCTTTCTTGTGAATCAGTCACAGGATACAAAAGTTGATATCACCTGCCGCGCCGCTGACGGCAACCTGGCGACAACGATCAAGAGTTTTCTGAAGGCCAGGCCCTGTATCGACATGGTACTCCTCAGCCCGTCGCTTTCAGAAGATAAAAAGCATTTTGACGTCAGGAAACTCTTAAATAATATTTCGAACCCGATCGTTAACATCTCGAGACCGGCGACCATCGGGATATAACAAAGGAGAGCACCATGGAAAAGGCAATTTTATCAAAGTTTGACCGTCTTATGATGGCTGTAGCGTTTGCTGAAGAGGCAGAGTTCGGCACGGCACGGGAGGTCATCACTGAGGGTGAGTGTAAGAACAAGCGCACCCCTAAAAGGACGGAGATGAGAAAACAGCAGCCCTTGTGGGAATCGTACTAATCAGAATGGAGGAAATATGTCGGCACACGAAAATAAACCAAAAAAGAGACCGGTCGGCATCATGGTCCTGACCGGCATGATCTCGATCGCGCTTTATGCGACGCTGCTGATGAACCAGGAGACCATCATCGGAAACTTCGCAAAGTGCGGTCTTTATGCGCTCCTGCCGATCGCAACAGCCTTTGCCTTCTCCTTTATCCATGGGTCCTTTACCGGCCATTTCTGGACCGTCCTCGGCATCGAAGCGGCGCGCAAGAAGATGGAGGTAAAATAACCCATGCACGATTTAGCGCAGTCAGCAGCCAACTTTATCAATCTTGACACCGCGACCCTGGTCTATCTTTTTCTGGTCGGTTTCGTCGGAGGCCTCGTCAGCGGTTTTATCGGATCGGGCGGGGCTTTCGTCCTGACCCCGGCCATGATGAGCCTGGGCGTCCCCGGTCTTGTGGCAGTGGCAAGCAACATGTGCCATAAGTTTCCAAAGGCGCTGATCGGGGCGCTCAAGCGGGCGAAATACGGCCAGGTGGATGTGAAGCTCGGCCTCATTCTCGGCATATCGGCGGAGGCAGGCGTGCTGTACGGCGCCCAAATACAGGAACAGATCAAAGACTCATTCGGCGACGCCGGTTCGAATCTGTATGTCAGCGTGTCCTTTGTTGTTGTACTGGCGGTTGTCGGTATATTTGTGCTTCTGGACGCGTGGAAGACCTATAAATCGGGAAACGCCCATGCGGAAGAAAAAGTCACGAGACTCGCCCGGTGGGTCCAGTCAATCAATATCCCGGGCACCATGGTCTATTTCAAGAGCCTGGACGCACGGATATCAGTTCTCTTCACGATTCCTCTGGGATTTGCCACAGGCATGCTGGCGGCCACGATCGCGGTCGGCGGATTTGTCGGGGTGCCCGCCATGATCTATGTGCTCGGCGCGCCCAGCCTTATGGCCTCGGCGACAGAACTGGTTATAGCCTTTGTCATGGGCCTTGGAGGCTCGTTCAAATTTGCGCTCCACGGGCTTGTTGACATCAGGCTGGCGATGATCATCCTTGCCGGCTCGCTCTTCGGGATACAACTGGGCGCCATAGGCACGACCTACGTCAAACCCTTTATGATCAAAGTTGTCATGGGCGTTATTATGGTCATCGTCCTTTTCAGCCGCGGCCTTATGGTGCCGGTTTACATGTCGCAGCTCGGGATTATTGGAGAGATCAGCGCGGAGACAACGAAACTGCTCATGAACGCCAGCTTTGCGATCATGATCTTTGCGCTGGCCCTCGGCGCGTTCATTGTCCTCAGGGCGATGTGGCAGGGCCGCAACGCAGAACGGCTTCAATACATCCGGGAGGCTGTAACTGAAAGGCTTTGATCGATGAGAAAATATAGAAAGATCCTGGTGGCGATTGACGGCTCTGAAACCAGTATCCATGCCCTGAAGGAATCCTTCAAGCTCGCACTGAACGAAAAAAGCTGGATCACCGTTGTCGCCGTCGTGCCGTCATATCAAGGCGACCTTGATATGACGGCCGTCGGCAGCATCATGGACCTGATGAAAAAGCCCGCGGAGGATGCCCTTGAAGCAGCCCGCAAGGCAGCCTCGGCAGAGCGGGCTTATATCAAGACCGTGATTGAAGAAGGGGAGATCCATGAGCGGATCCTCGACCTTGCCGATGCGGAGAATTGCGATCTTATCATTATGGGAAGGAGAGGGCTTCGACGGTTCGAACGGACGCTTGTCGGAAGCGCAACGGCCAGGGTCATCGGTTACAGCCATAGGGATGTCCTTGTTGTGCCGCGGGACACAGCCGTTGGATGGAAGAAGGTTCTGATTGCCACGGACGGCTCCAAGCATAGCGCGATAGCGGTTGATCATGCCATCAACTTTGCAAAGTCCTATGGCGGCGAACTGAAAATACTCTCTGTTGTTGACCTGCCAAATGCACTCTACGGAGAGGCGCCCGGGTTTGTTGATGACCTTGTAAGGAAAGCCCTGGTCCTGACCGAAGCGGTAAAGAGACAGGCTGAAACGGAAGGGGTCAGGGCGGAGACCTTTGTCAGGGAGGCGGAGGCCTATAAGGCCATCGTCGATCTTGCCACCGAACATGAGGTTGACACCATCGTCATGGGCAGCCATGGCAGGACAGGCCTGAAAAGACTTCTGATGGGCAGTGTTACGGAAAAGGTGATCGGCAATGCGCCCTGTCCCGTCCTTGTTGTAAAGACATGATCCCCCACCAGGCGCCTCTATTTGTCACTCCTGTCTCCAAATGAGCCCCACAAAAGCCCTCTTGCGCCGCCATCCCGCACCGTTCAATTGCATTTCCCGCTCGCGCCTATTTGCGGAGAACAAGCTCGATTTCGAAGAGCTTCGGCCATAACTTCCCCGTCACAAAGAGCCGCCTCCGGCCGGCGTCGTAGGCGATCCCGTTGAGCACGTCCACGGGAGTCCGCCGGTCGGCCTCCGGCAGCAACCCGCGCAGATCGATCCAGCCGGTCACGGCGCCGGTTTGGGGAGATATCCTCGCAATCCAATCGGTCTGATACAGATTGGCAAAAATCTCGCCCCGGACGAACTCCAGCTCATTGAGATCCGCCAGCGGGACGTCGCCGCACATCACGTTCAGGCGCCCGATCTCCCGGAGGGTCCCGGGGTCGAGAAACCGCAGGGTCGCCGTGCCGTCGCTCATGATCAGTCGGTCCCGGTCATGGGTCAGCCCCCACCCCTCGCCCGGATAGCTGAAGGTTCCCCGTTGTTTGAACGTTGAACGGTCGTAGATGAACCCCGT
>JAHFBU010000146.1 GCA_023249795.1 Syntrophaceae bacterium | reverse complement strand
AAGTATGGACCTTAAAGGCACAAAAGACCGGGACTACCCAATTGAAGCTGCTTAACTATCGGTCGTGGGAGGGAGAGGAAGAATCTGTTAAAACCTTTATCTTGAATCTTCTGGTTCTATAAGGCGATCGTCAGATAATTTACCAAAGACATGGTTGGAATTAAAGACCTTATACGCTGAAGGCCGCCAAAAATGGCGGCCTTCAGCGTATAAGATAAATGGTCGGGGCGGAGTGATTTGAACACTCGACATCCTGCTCCCAAAGCAGGCGCGCTACCGGGCTGCGCTACGCCCCGTTTTGTTTCATTGATCTTTCATTCTCCTTTGCGGAGAATCTCCTTCAATCTGGCAAGGGCTTGCGCCCTGTGGCTGATCCTGTTTTTGACCTCGGCTGAGATCTGGGCCGCGGTCATCCCTTCTTCAGGGAGATAGAAGACCGGGTCATATCCGAATCCGCTTCGGCCGGCCGGGCTTTCCGAAATCCTCCCGCGCCACTGTCCTTCAAAGGTTTCATAGCGCCCATCGGCAAAATAGAGGACCAGAAGGCACCGGAAGGTCGCCCCCCTGTTTTCGAGCGCTATGCCCTTCATGTCATCCAGAAGTTTCCGGATGTTCTTTTCGTCGTTCCCGTCTTCGCCGGCATATCGCGCAGAATAGATTCCCGGCGCGCCGCTCAAGGCATCGACCTCCAGCCCCGAGTCGTCGGCCAGAACCGTCCCACCGGTTAATTCTGAAACGACTCGGGCTTTCTTGAGGGCATTTTCCAGGAAACTGTTCCCGTCTTCCACGATATCGGGAAGGTTAGGGTAATCCAGTAGCGAGCTGAGTTGAACCCCGCGGCCTTCAAGCATCGCCCCGATCTCAGAAACTTTGCCCCTGTTCCGCGAGGCGAAGACGATCTTAATCAGTTCAGCCCTCCGAGGATCTCCCTCTGCTTACGGGTGAGCTCCGCGATCCCGACGCCGGCAAGGTCCGTCATCGCCGAAAGGCGGTCGCGATCGAAAGGCAGACTCTCCGCGGTTCCCTGAACCTCGATGAACAGACCACTGCCGGTCATCACGAAATTCATATCGACCTCCGCCTTCGAATCCTCCTCATAGGCCAGATCGAGTCTTAGCTCGCCGTCCACGATGCCGACACTGACCGCCGAAACATAATCCTTCACGGGGATTGAACTCACAACGGACCGTTCCTTCAGTTTTCGGAAAAGATCGACCAAGGCGACAAAAGCCCCCGTAATGGCCGCCGTGCGCGTTCCCCCGTCGGCCTGAATAACGTCGCAATCGATCGTAATGGTGCGTTCGCCAAAGCTCTGCAAGCCGGTCACAGCCCGGAGCGAGCGACCGATCAGCCTCTGTATCTCATGGGTCCTTCCGCCAACCCTGCCGCTGGTCGATTCGCGGTTGGACCTTTTCTGCGTCGCCGCGGGAAGCATCGAATACTCGGCCGTCAGCCATCCCCTGCCTGTATTCTTGAGAAACGGAGGGACCGTGTCCTGAATAGTGGCCGCGCAGATCACCTTGGTGTGGCCCATCTCCACCAAGACGGAACCTTCCGCAAAACGCAGGTATGGACGCGTGATTCGAAAATCCCGCATCTGATCGCAGGTTCTGCCGTCAGGTCTTTCCATGCACAAATCCTCTTTTTAAGGCGCCGATGAAAAATAGTTTCGCAAGCTATTGACGATGGCGTTTGCAATGGCTTTCTGCGTCTCGGGCTCGATGAGTTTCTTCCGGTCGTCCGGGTTGGTTGCAAAACCGATCTCAACAACGAGGCCGGGAATGGTCGATCCTTCCAGCAACGGGATTGGGGCATCGCGCAAACCCCGCCCCTTGCGGGGTAAAACCGTTTCAAGACCGGACCGGATCTGTTGCGCAAGCCGTACGGAATCGTTCAAAGACTTGTTCCGGGTCATGTCCTTGATGATGGGCGACGCATCCTTGCCGCCGGACGCCTCCTGATGAAAACCCGGGAAATAGATTTCGTAGCCCGTCGATGTTTTTCCGAAGCCGGCATTAACATGAAGGCTGACAGTACAGTCCGCTTTCATCGTCTCGGCCATTTTAGCGCGCTCCGCGGTCGTCATTCTTCTGTCCGCCAAACGCGTCAATTGCACCTGAAGGCCCGGTTTCTTTTGCGCCTCCTGCCGAATGAGGAGGGCAAGCTTCAGGGTCAGGTCCTTCTCGCGCAGTTTATCCGAAACAACGCCGGTATCCTCTCCTCCGTGTGCCGGATCGATTAACACCACGGGTGTTCCCGGTCGCGGCGCCCCCGTTCCGGTCAGGGGAAGCATGCAAACCACGAGCAGAGCCAGTGCAACAATAACGTGCTTCTGGATTCCCGCTTTCGCAGGAATGACGGGGATATATTTACTATTCATAAATGCCATCGCTTCGATTCCGTCCTTTATGTCTTTTGCGGGTTGATTCATACAGCAATCAATGGTCCGTCGTCAATTTGAATCATCAGTATAAGACGTCCGGTCCATGCTTCAGGAGTGACAGAGTCTCTCCACGGAGGTGACCCCATGTATTCTTTTGATGACAGTTATGACCTGATTGAACTGTTTCAAGTCGGTAACATTGACGCCGAATTCGCAATGGGCCTGTCCATCCTGAGAGGTGTTGATTTCCGCATGGTTGATGTTGACATCCAGGGAGGCTATGGCGGAGCTGATGTCTGCGAGCGCACCCTTCTTGTCATGACAGACGATCCGTATCTCGACCGGATATTCTCTTTTTTCACGAAGGTCCCATTGAACATCCACCAGCCGTTCGCGATCCATATCCCGGGCGCGCGGACAGATGGCCGTATGAACCGTTATCCCCCGTCCACGCGAAATGTAGCCGATGATCTCGTCTCCGGGAATCGGATTGCAGCATTTTCCGAACCGGATCATGATGTCGTCGATACCGGTCAGCGACACGCCGATCGGCTCGGTGCCGGTGCCCTTCTTTTGCGGTTTTTCAAGCGAGACCTCTTTTTTGGCCTCTTCCGGCAGGAACTGATGAACCACATGCTTGGGCGACACCCTTCCATAACCGACCAAGGCCAACAGGTCCTCCAGGGAATCGACATGAAACTCCTTGAGCACCTGCCTCATTTCCGCTGACTTTAATGCCGCGCCGAACTTCAGGTGTTGTTTTTTGAACTCCTTCTCCAAAAGATCCCGTCCGAGAGTGACGCTCTTCTTGCGTTCTTCCGTCTTGACCCAGTTGCGGATCTTGGAGATGGCCCGGGAAGTGACCACATACTTCAGCCAGTCTTTGCTGGGGTGATGGCCCGCCTGGGTGACGATCTCGACGGTATCTCCGTTTTGCAACTGATATTTCAAGGGAACAATGCTCCGGTTTACCTTGGCGCCGACGCACTGATTGCCGACATCCGTATGGATGCTGTAGGCAAAATCGATGGGGGTAGCCCCTTTCGGGAAGGATCTGACATCCCCGTTCGGGGTAAATACATAGACCTCGTCGGCGAACAGGGCCACCTTCAGATTGGACATAAATTCGCGGGGATCTTTGATCTCCTGCTGCGCATCCAAAAGCTCCCGGAGTTTTTGGATCTGGTCGTCGTCATCCGACAGGCCGCGGCCCTCCTTATATCGCCAGTGTGCGGCAATCCCCTCTTCCGCCCATTCATGCATCGCCCGGGTGCGGATCTGGATCTCGACCCTCTCGCCATGAGGTCCGATCACCGTGGTGTGGAGGGACCGGTAGTGGTTGGCCTTGGGCATGGCGATATAATCCTTGAATCTCCCGGGAACGGGTACCCAGAGGGAATGGACCATGCTCAGGGCTTCGTAGCAGTCTTTCTCTTTGTCCGAATCGAGAATGATTCGGAAGGCCGTCAGGTCGTACACCTCGTCAAAATCGATATGCTGCTCTTTCATCTTCTCGTAGATGCTGTAGAGGTGCTTGGCCCTCCCCTCAACCACGCCCGGTAGTTCAAAACGTTTCATCTCCTCGCGGATGACTCCTTTGACCTCCTCGGTATATTGATCGCGTTTATTTTGTTTGGTGACGATTCTTGTGGCAAGGTCATTGTACGAATCGAAGTCGAGATAGCTGAATGAAAGGTCCTCGAATTCGGTTTTCATCCAGTTGATGCCCAGTCGATTGGCCAGGGGCGCATAGAGTTCCAGGGTTTCTTGCGCGATGTAGATCTGCCGGTCTGGTGTCTGAAATTCGAGCGTCCGCATGTTGTGGATGCGGTCCGCCAGGCGGATGAGAAGAATCCGGATATCGGACGACATCGCCAGTATCATCTTCCGGAAATTTTCCGCTTGCCGTTCCTCCTGATTGCGGAGGGTGATCTTACTGATCTTTGTTAGTCCGTCGACGAGAAACGCCACTTCCTTGCCGAAGGCCTCCTCGATCTCTTCCAGCGTAGTAAGTGTGTCTTCCACCGTATCGTGCAGGAGTCCCGTTACAAGGGTTGCTGCGTCGAGTTTCATGTCCGCCAGAATCCCGCAGACCTCCATGGGATGGGAAAGATACGGTTCGCCGGAGAGGCGGACCTGCCCCTGATGAACGGACGCGGAGAATATGTAGGCCTTTTCGATCAACCCAATTTCGGGCACGGAGAGATAAGACTGGACCTTATCAAGAATGTCGGTGATGCGGATCATGGAAGCTACAGTCCTTCTTTGACGCGGGATATTATAAACGGGGCGACTTCGGAAACCGCTATAACCGTGGTTTCTCCGGACCTCCGGTTTCTGATTTCCATCTTCTCTTCGGCAAGTCGTTTGGGACCGACCGTCACGCGATAAGGAATTCCGATCAAATCGGCGTCCTTGAATTTTACCCCGGCCCTTTCATCACGGTCATCCAAAATCACTTCGACGCCCTCTTCGGTCAGGGTGCGGTAAAGTTCCTCCGCTGCATCGCATAGTGTTTTTTCGTTCACGTTCACGGGGGTGATAATCACCGTGTAGGGGGCCAGAGGCAGAGGCCAGATGATTCCATCCGCATCGTGATTCTGTTCGATTGTGGCAGCGACCGTTCTGCCGATGCCGATCCCGTAGCAGCCCATCACCATGATCTTCTC
>JAHFBU010000004.1 GCA_023249795.1 Syntrophaceae bacterium | reverse complement strand
CCCTCGCAGAGCTGGTGTTCGTGAAACCTATGAATCCGCTCTGCCGCCAGACGGAGTATTGCCACATCTTCCGCGGGAACCTGCGTCGCGGCGGCCGTCCGCTCGGAGGCGGAGGCCTCGACTGTTTCGGCGGTCACGGCGAAACAGTCCCATCGCGCGGTGTATTCAAAAAGGGCTTCATCGCCCCGCCGGCCGACGTCCTCAACGATTCGCCCGACCGTCGCCCAGAGTTCGGGATCGAATACCCGACCCCGCTCCCGGACCTTCCGGAAATACCCTTCAAACTCCGCATCGTCCGTTCTGATGATTTTCATGTTTTCCTCTTATCCTGAGATCCTTCGGATATCGGCCCCGAGCGCCGACAATTTCTTCTCGATCCCCTGATAGCCCCGGTCGATGTGATAGACTCGGGAAATGGTCGTCGTCCCCTCCGCCGCCAGCCCCATCAGGATCAGGGAGGCCGACGCCCTGAGATCCGTCGCCATCACCGGCGCGCCGCGGAGTTTGTCAACCCCGCGAACGATGGCGCTCTTCCCCTGGATCACGATATCCGCCCCCATCCGCATCATCTCGCTGACATGCATGAAACGGTTTTCGAAGACCGTCTCGGTGATCACGCTCAGGCCGTTGCCGAGCGCCATCATCGCCATGATCTGGGCCTGCAGATCCGTCGGAAATCCCGGATAGGGAAGCGTTTTGACATCCACGCTTTTTACGATTCCCCCGCCGACCGCCCGAAGGGCGTTCCCGTCCGCGTCAATCTTCATGCCGGTGTCACGGAGCTTGGAAATAAGTGCATCCAGGTGGAGAGGATTACAGTCCAGAACCCGAACATCGCCGCCTGTCATCCCGGCGGCGATGAGAAATGTCCCTGCCTCAATCCTGTCGGGAATCACCGCCGCTTCAACGGGATGGAGCGATTTCACCCCTTCAATCACAATCACATCGGTGCCCGCCCCGCGGATCTTCGCCCCCATGCCGATGAGCACCTCGGCCAGATTGACGATCTCCGGCTCGCGCGCCGCATTTTTCAGGATCGTCGTTCCCTCCGCGAGCGTCGCGGCCATCATGATGTTTTCCGTGCCCGTAACCGTGGAGATATCAAAATAGATGGATGCGCCCCGGAGCCGGGATGCCTTCGCCTCGACATATCCGTCCTTCAGCGTGACCTCCGCACCCATCTCCTGAAGCGCCCGGATATGGAGGTTGACCGGCCTGGCCCCGATGGCGCAGCCTCCCGGCAGGGAAACCCGCGCCTCTCCCATGCGAGCCACCAGGGGACCCAGGACCAGAATCGAGGCCCGCATTGTCCGAACCAGGTCGTAGGGAGCCTCGCAATGGGTGATCCCCCCGGCATCGATCCGAATCGTCTCCTGACCTTCGATTTTCACACCGAGGTTTCCCAGCAGTTTCAAGATTGTCTTGATGTCCAGGAGATCCGGAATATTGTGGAAGGTGTTCCATCCATCAACGAGAAGTGACGAAACCAGAATCGGCAACGCGGCATTCTTGGCGCCGCTGATCCGGACGTCCCCCTGAAGCCTTCGCCCTCCGGCGATTACGATTTTGTCCACGGTTCAACCCCTTCTCACCCTTGCTTCCGCGCCGAAACGACGCGGTCGATCCCGCCGTAGTCTTTTCGGAAGGAGATGTCGTCGTAGTCGCCGGTCTCTTCAAACAGCGCCTCTACCGCCTCTCGCTGTCCCTCGCCGATCTCCAGGAAAACCCGGCCTCCCGCCCTCAGGCGATGCGCTCCTTCCCGAATGATCGTCCTGTGAAAGGCCACACCGTCCGGTCCGGCCATGAGCGCTTCCGGCGGTTCGAATTTCCGGATCCCCTCCGGCAGGAGGTCGTATTCTTCCTCCCGAATATAAGGCGGGTTGGAACAGACGATATCAAAATCCCCGGAAAACGACGCAAAAAGATCCCCTTGAACAAAATCCATACGGGCGGAAACGCCGTGGGCCGAGGCATTCCGTCGGGCGACCGCGAGTGCCCCCGGTGAGATGTCCGTTGCGGCTACCCGGGCCGCAGGCAGTTCCCGGGCCAGAACGACGCCGATCGCGCCGCTTCCCGTCCCGATATCGACCACCCGCAAATCCTTTCCGGGGGGACGGTAAAATCGCAGGACCTCCTCGATGAGACATTCCGTCTCCGGTCTCGGGATCAGAACCTCGCGGCCGACCTCGAAACGGAGCGACCAGAACTCCTTCTCTCCGAGGATGTAGGCGACCGGTTCGCCCAAACTTCGCCTTTCGATCCAGCGCGAGAATCCGGCGTCCTCCTCCCCGGTAAGCTCCATTTCCGGTCGCAGCAAGAGCTGCAAACGATCTATCCCCAGCAAGTGCATCAAGAGAACCTCAGCATCGAGCCGGGGTGACGGACTGCCTGAGGCATTCAGATCACGGGCTGCACGCTGGAGGGCCGTCCGGATATCCGTCATTGTTGGAAACCTCCCCGCTTCCTCCGAAAATACCCGAGACTTGTGTTCCGGGGACACGTACCGATCCCTTCGGGCTTCCGGTACATGTCCCCAACCATTCATGTCCCCGATGCCGGGACTTCTTACGTAGTCGTTGCCTGTTGTTTGAGCGCATCCGCCTGATAGTGGGTCGTCAGCGCGTCGATCATGAACCCGATATCGCCGTTGAGAAAATTCTCCAGGCTGTAAGAGGTGAGCCCGATCCGGTGGTCCGTCACCCTCCCCTGGGGAAAATTGTAGGTCCGGATCCGTTCGCTCCGGTCCCCGCTTCCCACCTGATTCTTTCTTGTCTCGGAGATCTCGGCGTTTTGCTTCTTCACCGCTGCGTCAAGAAGCCTCGCGCGGAGGACCTTCATCGCCTTGTGCTTGTTTTTGAGTTGGGATTTTTCATCCTGGCAGGTCACGACGAGCCCCGTCGGCAGGTGGGTGATCCGGACGGCGGAATCGGTCGTGTTGACGCTCTGACCGCCGTGGCCGGTCGAACGGTAAACATCGATCCTCAGGTCATTGGGATCGATGTTCAGCTCCACATCCTCGACCTCCGGCAGGATGGCCACCGTTACGGCTGAGGTATGGATTCGCCCCTGGGCCTCCGTGATGGGCACCCGCTGGACCCGGTGGGTGCCGCTCTCGTACTTCATCCGGCTGTAGGCGCCTTTCCCGGCTATCAGGGCGATGATCTCCTTGAACCCCCCCATGCCGCCGGCCGGGGTGCTGCTCATGACCTCCACCTTCCAATTGCTGGTTTCGGCGAAACGGGCGTACATCCGGAAAAGGTCCTCGACAAAGAGACCCGCCTCATCCCCACCCGTTCCGGCCCGGATCTCGAGAAAGACGTTCTTCTCATCGTTCGGATCCCGGGGCAGGAGCAGAACCTTCAGCCTGCCGGCCAGGGATTCCAGGGATTCCTGCAACCGGGGCAGCTCCTCCCGGGCAATTTCCTTCAGTTCTTCGTCATTCTCCCGAAGAAGCGTCTGGTCCTCCTCAATGCGGAGGCCGGTCTTCTCGTATTCGCGGAAGGTCTCGATCAGGGGATTGAGATCGGAATGTTCCTTGGCATACTTTTGATAGACCCCGGGCTTGCCGACAATGGCCGGGTCGCTGAGGAGCTGCTCCAGATCCCGGTACCGGGATTCGATATCCTTGAGTCTTGAAAACATCTCAACCTGTTTCATCCATCAGACCGGACGGATTCTCCCCGGATATAACCCGCGGCCATCCGGACGGAACCGGCCGCCATCGCCGGTCAGGGTCCAGTCTGCATTTAAGGGTCTGTAACGGAAAGACGGCGCCGGCAACGCCGGCGCCGTCGAAGAAACTTCAGAGGCAGGGAACCCCGCGCCCGTCGCCGCCGCGTCAGGTACCCCTTTTGGAAAAATCCACAGACGTCAAGAAAGTCCTAAGCCTTTTTCCCCTGGCCGGCGTACTTCTTATTGAACCGCTCGACGCGTCCCTGTGTGTCCATCAGCTTCTGCTTCCCCGTCATGAAGGGGTGACACTGTGAACAAATTTCCGTCCTCATGTCCCCTTTGGTGGACTTCGTGTTGATCACATTCCCGCAGACGCAGGCAATCGCGGCGTCCTTGTACTCCGGATGAATTCCTTTTTTCATAATCAAACTTCCCTCTTCCTTAAATCGGTCGATGTCCGCCCGCCTGTCGATTTGGATTCTGATGTCGGCACGGGGGCGGATTATAACCATTTATATTTCAAATTCAAGTAATATTTAAATTGCCTATGAGTTCATGGAGTCGAGAAAACACTTATTGTTCTCCGTCTTGCGGACCTTGTCCATGATGAACTCCATCGCATCAACGGGGTTCATCTCCTGGAGGAGCCTCCGCAAGATCCAAATCCGGTTGAGATTGGCCTTCGGGATCAGGAGTTCTTCCTTCCGCGTTCCGGAACGGATCAGATCGAAGGCCGGGAAGACCCGGCGGTCGGCGATGCGGCGGTCGAGGTGGATCTCCATATTGCCGGTCCCCTTGAACTCCTCGAAGATGACCTCGTCCATCCTGCTTCCCGTGTCGATCAGGGCGGTGGAGATGATCGTCAGGCTGCCTCCGTTCTCGATGTTTCGGGCGGCCCCAAAGAAACGCTTCGGCTTGTGGAGGGCGTTGGAATCGACACCGCCGGAGAGGACCTTGCCGGAGGGGGGCACAACGGTATTGTAGGCACGGGCCAGGCGGGTGATGCTGTCCAGAAGGATGACGACATCTTTCTTGTGCTCGACCAGGCGTTTCGCCTTTTCGATCACCATCTCGGCGACCTGGACGTGGCGTGTCGCCGGCTCGTCGAAGGTTGAGGAAATGACCTCGCCCGCCACGCTCCGCTGCATGTCCGTCACCTCTTCCGGCCGTTCGTCGATCAGCAGGACCATCAGGATGACCTCCTTGTGGTTCGCCGTGATGCTGTGGGCGATGTCCTGAAGCAGAACGGTCTTCCCGGCCCGAGGCGGGGAGACGATCAGGCCGCGCTGTCCCTTGCCGATGGGGGTGAACAGGTCCATGATGCGCGTGGAGAGGTTCTCAGGATCGAATTCCAGATTCAGCTTTTCTTCAGGGTAGAGGGGGGTGAGGTTGTCGAAGAGGATCTTGTCGCGCGCCGCTTCCGGGCTCTCGAAATTGACCTGATCCACCTTGAGGAGGGCGAAGTACTTCTCCCCCTCCTTCGGGGGACGCACCTCGCCGGAAACCGTATCACCCGTCCTCAGACTGAAACGCCGGATCTGCGACGGAGAGATGTAGATGTCGTCAGGACTGGGCAGGTAATTGTAATCGACCGCGCGAAGGAATCCGAAGCCGTCCGGCAGGATTTCCAGAACGCCGGAGCCTGAGATGACCCCGTTCTTCTCGGCCTGGGTCTGCAGAATGGCAAAGATCAGGTCCTGTCTTCGCATGCCGCTGGCGCCCGGAACGTCGAGGTCCTTGGCCAGCTTTGCCAATTCACTGATCGGCTGTCTCTTGATGTCTTCAATTTGCATTTTCGTTCCCTATAGATGTGTTGATTGTGTCCGCGGAAGCATGGCATCCGCCACATATGATTGCTGCGGCAGCAGAATGATCGTTTAATCCATCAAAAATGGCTTCAGATTTTTGCGATATAACGACATATAAAAGAGATGCACGGATTATTTTGGGCCGCTAATTGGTCTTTGGAATCAATCCAAAAGGAAGGGCTTAGCAAACACCTTTCTGAATTTTGATTTCCGTCTATACCAAACGTTCTTGCGCTGTCAAGCCTTTTTTGGATCATCTCCCGCGCGAAGCATCACGATGTTGATCTGCCTGCCCGCGCGGCCCCTTCCGGCGCGATGCGAAAAGAAGAGATCCTGACGGCAGGCGGTGCAGAAACCGGCGGAAAGAATATTTTCGGATGGCACCCCCGTCTCCCGGATCTGGAGGCGGTTGGCCATGGCGAGATCGGCCATCCAACGCCCTTTTCCGACGCAGGGATGGAGAAATAGATCCACACCGGGCATGGAGGAGAAAGCTTCAAAGACCGGGGCATCGACTTGATAGCAGCAGGGACCGATCGCCGGTCCGATGACGGCGAGGAGATCCTGCCGTCGTGATGAAAATCGCCCTGCAAGGGTCTCCACCATCGCCGCCGCAATTCCGCGGGCCGTTCCCCGCCAGCCGGCATGGGCCGCCCCGATCACCCGACGGACGCGGTCCACAAAGAAGATCGGCACGCAGTCCGCCGTCCGAACGCCGAGGGCCACCCCCGGCCGGGCGGTGATCAGGCCGTCGCATTCGGGAAGTCCTTCCGGAAGGAGCCCGTCACCGTCGAGGAGACGGATTTCGGCGCCGTGGACCTGCCTCATCAGGACCAGCCGCCCGTCCGGAATTCCAAAGGCCTCTTCGACGAGATTCAGATTTTGCAGGATCTTCTCTTCCCCGTCCCCCGTGAGGTCCCCCACATTGAGGCTGGAATAGGGCCCCGTGCTTACACCGCCGCGCCGGGTACAGAAGGCGTGTGTCAAGAAACCCAGCGCAGAAAGCTCCTCGGATTCAAGATATTCTATGGCCCCTCTCCTGGCGATACGGAACATGGGCTAACTCTTTCTCCTCTCCCCGAGAAAGTCGCACAGATCGGCCACCTCCTCCGGCAGTGGTGAAGTGAACCGCATTTTTTCTCCCGTCACGGGATGGGCAAAGGCAAGACGCCAGGCATGGAGGGCCGGGCGATCCAGCGCCTTCATCCTGGCGCGTGCCGCCGAGTCGCCGACGGTCCGGAACCTCCCCTCGCCGCCGTAGACCCGGTCCCCGACCACCGGATAGCCCAGATCGGTCAGATGGACGCGGATCTGGTGGGTTCGGCCGGTCTCGATATCCACCTCCAACAGGGCCGCAACCCCGTAGCGCTCGCGGACGCGCCAGATGGTTACGGCTGCCCGCCCCCGGCGACTCTGCGTGGACATCTTCTTGCGGTCCGTCGGGTGGCGTCCCACAGCGGATTCGATCCGTCCGCCGTCCGTCTTCGGATTCCCGTAAACGAGGGCCAGGTAGGTCTTGCTCACCTCGTGGCGCTTGAACTGCCCGGCCAGCCCCCGGTGGGCCTCGTCGGATTTGGCCGCCACCATGAGCCCGGATGTCCCCTTGTCGAGACGGTGGACGATCCCGGGACGGAGCACGCCGCCAATCCCCGAGAGATCAACGCAGTGGTGCAGCAGCGCGTTGACAAGCGTCCCGCCGGAATGGCCGGCGGCCGGATGGACCACCATCCCCGCCGGCTTGTCGATCACCAGAAGCGATGCATCCTCGTAGAGAATCCTCAAGGGGATCGCCTCGGGCAGGATCCCGGAGGGCCGCGCATCGGGAAGGCGGATGGCCACCTCCTCTCCGGCCTTCAGCTTCCGGCCTGATCGGACCGGCGTCCCATTTACCCAGACCAGCCCTTCCTCGACGGCCCGCTGAACCTGGGAACGGGAAAGGCTCATTTCCCGGCCGGTCAGAAAAAGGTCGGCGCGCAGCCCCGCCTCCCCGGGCGCCACCGTGAAACGGCGTTCCCTCCCGGAATCCCGCGGCGTTGTGTCCTCAGGGCAGTGACCGCCCTCTTCCTGCGCTATTATGTCTTTGCGTGAATCAGTCAATTTGTCCCTTTCATTATGGTTGTCCGCTTGGAAAGCTTGCCCAATGCCTCAGTCTCCTGCTCCCGTCGTGCAGGTCATTTTCCCCACCCGGCCGGCCGGATCTTGGCGGTAGTATTCGTTCAGGACGCGATAGAGGTCGGGGCTGTGTTCTTTCATCCGACGCGGGTGGTCGAAGAATTGTTCCGTGGCGACGGCGAAGAATTCGGCTTCGTTGGTGGCCGCGTAAGCGCTGAGGAAAGATTTCCTCCCTTTCTGGGCATCGTGTTTGAGGCGCAAATATTCACGCGAGCAGACGGTGACCCAATCGCGGTATTCGTCGCGGTCCCGCAGCGGAGGGGTGCCGTCGGCGGCGCCGTCGAGCATATCCAGTTTGTGGGCAAATTCATGATAGACGACATTATGCCCCTGTTCCGGGTGGCGGCTGCCGCCGAGAACGGCATCCCATATGAGGATGACGGGCCCTTGCTGGAATGCCTGGCCGATAATGGGAGGGGCGGCTTCGACAGGGGCGCGCGCAATTTCAAAATGGCCCAACCTTCTCTGCGGGGGAACGACGGTAGAGGGGTAAACCAGAATGGATAAGACGTTCCGGTAAAATTCATGGGGCAGGCCGAGAAGAAGGAGGCATGCCTGTGCGGATACGGTCACCCGGATTTCGTCGGTCAGTTCGAGCCCGCCCAAAGCGTCCCAATTCTTTTCAGCAATGAATATCTGGATGAGGGCTTTCAGATGGGCCTGCTCCGGAGCTTCAATCATGCAATAGTGAGCAACGTTCCTGCGGACGATCTCCTCCCACGCAGGGGGGAAGGGCGCTTCCGTGAGCTTCCTGCGGCGGTGATCGGAAAGCCAGTCAAACATGGGGTTCCTTGTCGTTTTTTTCGTCTCTTGGATAAACCTTGTGATCGGGAAATATCACGCTCCCGGCCGCTCCCGGCAGTAATCCCGGAAGTTGTTGACCGCCGTGAAGAACTCCCGCATCAGGACCACCCAGGCATAGCGGCCCCGCTTCGTCAGAGCGATCTCCGGCGGTCGCCACGCTAACGCACCGATCAGGAAAAAGGCGAGAAGGTCCGGTGCGAGATTGCGCCAGAGTGCGCCTCCGTATTTCTTCCGCAGATCGGAAACACGCAGGCGCGTCCCGAAAAGTTTCATCAGGAAGTCGTAGCGGATCCGTTCCCGGACGGAGAGCTCCCGGGAGGCCAGAAGCGGCAGTTCGCCCCGCTCGATCCGGGCGATGTAGTCCCGGATGTCGAAGGTGTTTGCATAGCAGACGCCGCTAAGGTAGCCGATAGAGCCGCTGCCGAGACCGGCATATTCGTCGTAATCCACGATGTACTCATCGATCATCGCCTTCTCCCGCGAGAAGCACCAGGCCGACGAAAAACGGTACGCGGGGACGAGGCGCCCGACGATCTGGTGATAAAACCGCTCCTCCTGGCCGCTCTCCATCCGCCCGAGAGTCTCCGTCACCTTTGTCCGGGTCGAATCGGAGACCATCAGCGGGTACCAGGTGACCTGATCCACGCCGATGGAGAGCAGGGTATCAAGATCGCGTTCGAGCATCTCCGGGGTCTGTGTCGGGAAATTGAAGATCATGTCGGCGTTGAGCGTCCCGAATCGCCCGAGGGTGTTGCGGAGCCTCCCGGCAATCTCGGCACCGCTCCCGTACTTGTCGTACCGGTCCATCTTCCGGAGCAGGCCGTCATCAAAGCTCTGGACCCCGACGGACAGCCGGCTGACGCCCGCCTGCTGCAGGGCCGCCAGGCGATCCTCCGTCAGGTGGTTCGGATTGGTTTCGACCGACAGCTCCCCGATATGGAAAGAGGCCCGCGCCAGGGCAATCGTCTCGGTGAGTTCGTCGATCAGCACCGTCGGCGTGCCGCCGCCTACATAGATCCCTCCGAAATCGTAACCGAGGTCCCGGTATAGGAGAAGTTCCTTCCGGAGCGCCCGGAAATAGTCCCGGCAGATCTTCTCTTCATAAACGAAGCGGTTGAAGGAACAGTAGGGACAGAGCCTCTCGCAGAAGGGGATGTGCATGTAGAGCAGCCGGGGACGGTAGTCTCCGGGGGGCGGCAAACGGGGGACGCCCCCGCCCTCGAAACGCATCGCCCGGGAAAATTCGCGCCTTGCAGCACGCTCAATGATGGCATGGATCACGTGAAATTCTCTCGTAATAAAGTACCGCTGCGCCTCCCCGGCTCATCGACCCGGGAAAGCCAACCGCGGGGACGGTAACAAACATCTTCGCGTTTGGCAAGAGGGGAATTGGCGAACGCCTTGATATCGCTCCTCAGTGGTGCTATAGAGGCCGCACGCCCGTTTTGGAAAGAAACGGATACTGCCGTTTGAAGCGAAGATTGGAAGGAATGGAACGATGCCCCGCAGAATCTTGACCCTCTGGAACCGGGATCAGCTCAACGAGGAGGACACCCGGCTCCTTCGCGCCCCCTGCAAGGAGGTTAAGGCCCCCTTCGACGCGGCAACGCAAAAGACCATCCGGGAATTGGCCGAGACTTTTCTGGCCTTGGACGACGCGGCGGGGCTTGCCGCGCCGCAGATCGGCATCGGCCTGCGGATCATCGCCTTCCGTTTTCGGAACTTCGACGACAAGGATCCCGCCACGATAAAAGAGGACTGCGAAATCCTCGTCAACCCACGGATCACCCAGACGCGGGGAGAACCGGTCGTCGCGGAAGAGGGGTGCCTTTCCTGCCCCGAAATCCGTGTGGAGATTGCCCGGAACCCGGAAATCAAGGTGCGGGCGTATGACGCGGAGGGTCTGAAGGTCAGCAGGCGCTACCTCGATTTCGCGGCCCGTGTCGTCCAGCACGAGGTGGACCACCTCGACGGCAAGCTGATTGTCGATTACGACGGATCTGTCTTCATTCCAAAAAAGCGGATGGACTTCTTCGAGAAAATCTTTCAGGAAAAATAGACGTGCGCGGATGACAGACGCCCACTTCTCGAACCTGCCAAGAGGAACCGGATCAGATCGCCCTGCGCCAGGCGAGCCTCTGTTCCAGCCAGCGGGAGAGGGTCGTAAAGGCAAAGCAGATGATGAAGTAGACCGCGGCGATGAAGATGAAGATCTCCGTGGGATAGACCATCGTCCGGTTGTTGACCTGCGTGGCGACGTGGGTCAGCTCAGAGACCCCCACGATGAAGGCCAGCGACGTGTCTTTGATCATCGAGACGAACTGGTTCACGAAGGAGGGGATCATATTCCGGAGCGCCTGCGGCAGGATGACATGGACCATCGCCTGGAAGGGCCTGAGCCCTGTCGAAAGCGCCGCCTCGGTCTGCCCCCTGGGTATCCCCTCGATCCCCGCCTGGACGATCTGAGACATGTAGGCCGAGGTAAAGACGGTCAACGCCATGATGATTGTCCAGTTCTCCGGCGTCGGTCGCCCGATCAAAGCCGGCAGGAGGAAGTACATCCAGAAGATCACCATCAAAAGCGGGATCCCCCTGATTACATTGACCACGGCGAGGGTCGGATAGCGGATGAACCGGTTGTGTGAGACACACAGGAGCCCCAGGACCAGGCCGCCCACAAAGGAGAGAACCAGGCCGATCAGGGCGAGGTAGAGCGTCAGCATCAAACCACCGATCGGACCGCTGGGATAGCGCCCGATCATGAAGTGGGCCATGTTGTTCCAGATGACGCTGAAATCGAGACCCGTCTGCATGGCTATCTCGCCCCCATGGGATTGAGCATCTTTTTACTGTAGAGCGTCACCAGCGCCGTGATGGCAACCGAGAGGATGAGGTAAACCAGCGTCGCCGCCGTGAAGGCCTCGAACCCCTTGAAGGTGTAGCTCTCCACCTGTCGGGCCTGGTAGGTGATCTCAGCCACCCCGATCGTCATCGCAAGCGACGAGTTCTTCGCCAGATTCAGAAACTGGTTGATGAGCGGCGGGATGGTGATCCGGACCGCCTGGGGCAGAATAATGTACTGCATGGATCGAAGATAGGAAAACCCGGCGCTCCGGGCCGCCTCCATCTGCTCCTTTGGGATCGAACGCACCCCGGATCGGATGTCCTCCGCGATAAATGCCGAGGTATAGATCGTCAGCGCGATCACCGCGGCGGTAAATTCGAAGTTGGTGCTGTTGAGCCAGTCATTGACCGCGGTCGGGAGAATCTTGTAGGAGCCGAAATACCAGAAAAAGATCTGCACCAGAAGCGGCGTATTGCGGAAGAATTCAAGGTAACCATGTGCGAACCAGCGGACGGGCCGGACGTTGCTCATCCGCATCACGGCAATCAAGAGGCCCAGCAAGAAGGAGAGGACTACCGATACGATCGAGAGCTCCAGGGTGACCTTGACCCCGGAAACGAGCCAATCGAAATACTGCCCCGATGTGATGATGGCCCAGTCGAACTTGTAGTTGAACACGTTTTACCTGCTCGCAAAAGGTCGGCGCTCCGCAGTCGCACGGCAGAACGCCGACCCCCTTCACCCATTGACGCCCCCCGCCCTTTCCCGCCGGACGAAGGGAGCACGGTTATATTCGTCCCTCTTATTTCTACTGCGCCATGATCTTGAAGGTCCGCTGTAACGGCGTGTCGGTCTTCGGACCGAACCACTTCCCGAAAATCTTCGCCGCTTCGCCGCTCTTCTCCATCTCCAGGAGCGTCGCGTTCACCGCATCGAGCAGCCCCTTGTCGCCTTTGCGGATGCCGAGTCCATAGGGCTCATCGGAAATCCGAATGTCCGGGATCTCGAAGGCCTCCTTGTTCGGCGCCTTGCCCAGAAGACCGGCCAGCATCGACTCGTCTGTTGTAACGGCCACAACCTTGCCCTGCTGCAGGGCAAGGAAAGCCGACGGATAGTCGTCGAAGGAGAGAATCGTCGCCGTAGGCAGAGCCTTCGCGGCGTTCTGCTCTGAGGTGGAACCCTTCGCCGTCCCGATCTTCTTCCCCACCAGATCGACCAGCGCGTTCACCGTCCCCTTTTTCGTGAGGAACTTCTGCCCGGTGAGGAAATAGGTGTAGCTGAAGTCGATCTGTTTGGCACGTTCCGCGGTGATGGTCATTGTCGCGGCGATCAGGTCGATGTTGCCGGCGGCCAGCTGCGGCATCCGGGTCGCCGAGGTGACGGCCTTGATTTCGAGCTTCACGCCCAGCTTCTTGGCGATGGCCTTGCAGAAATCAACGTCATAGCCGATGATCTCCCGGGTGGTCTGATCGATGAAACCGAAAGGTGGCGCGGAATCCTTGATGCCTACCACCAAAACGCCTTTGGCCTTCACGTCCGCCAGGGTGTCTCCCCACGCAGCGGCGCTCAGACCGCCCACAAATACCAGAGCCAACAACACGATTCCCCATCTCTTCATCTCGCTTTCCTCCTCATGAATGTTAGTGCATCGGTGACAGAATTTCCTTCAAGAAAAGCCGGGCCCGCTCATGCTTCGGGTTCTTGAAAAATTCTTCCGGGGTCGCTTCTTCCAGTATGACCCCGAAATCGATGAACACCACCCGGTCGGCTACCTCACGGGCAAATCCCATCTCATGCGTCACCACGATCAACGTCATTCCGGTATGGGCGAGCCCCTGCATGACCTGCAGAACCTCGCCGATCATCTCCGGATCGAGGGCCGATGTAGGCTCGTCGAAGAGCATGATCTTGGGTTTCATCGCCAGCGCACGGGCGATCGCAACGCGCTGCTGCTGCCCCCCGGAGAGCTGCGCGGGGTAGGCGTCCCGTTTCTCCGCCAGACCCACCCGTTCGAGAAGTACCGTGGCCTGTTCTTCCGCTTCCCCCCTCGTAATGTTCCGGATTTTGATCGGGGCGAGCGTGATGTTCTTCAGCACGGAAAGGTGAGGGTAAAGGTTGAACTGCTGGAAGACGAAGCCGATTTCGGCGCGAAGCTTGTTGATATCCGTTTTAGGGTCGGACAGGTTCTGACCGTCGACGATCAGCTTCCCCCGATCGATCGGCTCCAGACGATTGACGGTTCGGATCAGCGTCGATTTTCCGGACCCGGACGGCCCGCAGAGAACCACGACCTCCCCCTGCTTGACGTGCAAGTTGACGTCGTTGAGGACGTGAAGCTTCTTGAACCACTTGTGGACGCCTTCAAACCGGATCATATCCGCTCTCTCGAACCTCTGGAGGATAAGCCGCCGTGCAACGCTCTCAAAACATTTCAGGAGGGCATCGTATAATCCACTTACGGCAAATAATCAATCGATTATCCGTTGGCAGACTCGTATGCGAAAGCAGAAGAAGGGTGAAGCGCGCAACGAAGCATCCGGACCTTTACGCAGCCGGAAATACCACCTTGACAGAGCCGCCTAAATCACATAGAAATCCAAGCGTCTCAAGCTACGAGCATTGGCCTTAAACCATGAATACGTCATCTCCCATCGGAGTTTTTGATTCCGGGGTCGGCGGGCTGTCGATCCTTCGCGAGATCCGGAGAGATTTCGCAAATGAAGATCTTCTTTACGTCGCCGATTCGGCCTTCGTACCGTACGGAGAAAAATCGCCGCGGTTGATCGAGGCAAGATCGGTTGCCATCGCCGAATTTCTGATCGACCGGAAGGCCAAGGCGATTGTTGTTGCGTGCAATACCGCGACAGGCGCCGCGATATCAACCCTCCGGTCAAGGTATTGTATGCCGATCATTGGAATCGAGCCCGCGGTCAAACCGGCGGTAGAAAAGACGGTGTCCGGGATTGTCGCCGTGCTGGCAACCAGCCGAACCCTCTCCAGCGGCAAATTTGCGAAGTTGCTGACCCGGTTTGGCGACGACGCCGATATCCTGATCCAGCCCTGCACCGGACTGGTCGAACAGGTTGAAACCGGTGAACTGCAGGGCGGGAAAACGCGAGACTTGATTGAGAAGTATCTGCTGCCACTGCTGGAGCGGGGGGTGGATACGATTATTCTGGGATGCACGCACTACGCGTTCCTCGCACCGCTGATAAGGGAGATCGCCGGACCCAGGGTTTCCATTGTCGATCCGGCGGCGGCGATCGCTCACGAACTGCGGCGTCGGCTGGAAGGCAATAACCTGCTGTCGCCCGACCCCCGTTCGGGGAAGGAAGCGTTCTGGACAAGCGGTGAACCGGATGACGTGAGACCGGTCGTCTCTCAATTGTGGAAAGCAGATGTTGAGGTGGGGCGTCTGCCGAAACGATATTGCTGAAGCGATTACAATAAATAAGGGGAGGGGTTCAATGGAAAATCGTAAAATCCGGGTGATCCATTACGGCCTCGGGCCGATCGGTCTGGCAACCGCAAAAATGGTCCTCAAGAAACCGGACATGGAGATCGTCGGGGCCGTGGATATCGCCAAGGATATGGTCGGAAAGGATCTGGGGGAGATCCTGGGAGTGCAGCCCCTCGGTGTCCATGTCACCGACAACGCCGAACGCCTGTTCGCCAAAACGCAGGCCGACGTGGTGATCCATACGGCCGGTTCGCGGCTGAAGCAGATCTCCAAACAGATTGAGGAGATCCTCCGGGGCGGCAAGAACATCGTCTCCTCGGCGGAGGAGCTCCTTTATTCCACGCCGGAAAATGTGGAAGCGGCCGCAAGGATCGATAAACTGGCCAAAGAGAAAGGCGTCACGGTCCTGGGAACGGGCGTCAATCCCGGCTTCGTCATGGACGCCCTGCCGCTCACCCTGACCGGCGTCTGCGAGGAGGTCCGGGAGGTTCACGTGACGCGCATCGTCGATGCCGGCACGCGCCGCTATCCTCTCCAACGGAAGGTCGGCGCGGGGATGACGCCGGAGCTGTTCCGTGAAAAGGTCGCCGAAAAGGCGATGGGGCATGTCGGCCTGAGGGAATCGCTCTTTCTTATAGCCGACCGCCTGCACTTCGTCCTCGATGATGTTCGCGAAACCGTCGAACCGATGATCGCCGAAAAGCCGCTGAAAACGGATTATTTCGAGCTGAAACCGGGCGACGTGGCGGGCATAAAAAATCTCGGGGAGGGTTTCCGGGAAGGTAAAAAGATCGTCACCCTGGATCTGCGGATGTATATCGGAGCGGAGGATCCCCACGATTCCGTCCGGATTGTCGGGACACCGGCCTTAAGCCTGCGGATCGAGGGGGGGGTGGCCGGCGATCAGGCGACGGCCGCAATCCTGATGAATTCGATTGCTGCCGTGATTGCGGCGCCGCCGGGGCTGGTCACGGTCAAGGACCTGCCGGCGCCCTACTGCCATCAGTAGTGAGGATATGCCTTGACAATTTCGGGGGAATCCTTTAGTCACTCTTCAAATGAGGTATGGGGCTTTTGCAGCGCGAAGTCGTACTTTCAAGGTTCGTTCTCATCATCATGAAACCATATTCACTAATAAAAAGGAGGTCGGGCATGAAGAAGCAAAGATGGATCGCTTGCGTACCAATCGTTCTGGCATTGACCATGATGGTCGCCATACCATCCTTCGCGGCGAAAAAGGAATTTTTCGCCATCGCGACGGGGGGAACCGGCGGTGTTTACTATCCTCTGGGCGGCGCTCTGGCCCAGGCATTGACCGATAAAATCCCCGATCTCATCGTCACCGCACAGGCCGGAAACGCCTCTGTCGCCAACTGCAACCTGATCGGCAACCGCCAGATCGAGTCGGCCTTCATCCAGAGCAATATCGCCTACAACGCATTCAACGGCGTGGGTGACTTCAAGGGAAAGCCCGTCAAGAACCTTCGGATCATCGCCTCCCTCTACCCCGAAACGATCCAGATCGTCGGAAGGGCCGACGCCGGCATCAAAACCATCGCCGACATCAAGGGCAAGCGCCTGATCCCCGGCGATCGGGGAAGCGGAACGGAGATCGACTGCAAGAATGTCCTGGAAGCCTTGGGTCTTGACTATAAAGATTTCTCCAACGTCGACTGGCTGGGATTTTCCGGCGCCGCCCAGCGCTTAAAGGACAAACAGGGGGACGTCACCTTCAACACCGTCGGCTGGCCGACGTCTGCCATTATGGAACTGGCCTTGACCTCGGATATCGTTCTGGTTCCCCTGGATGAAAAGACCATCGCTACGCTCCTCAAAAAGTATCCCTTCTACGCCAGGATCGTCATTCCGAAGGGAACCTATCGGGGAATGGACAAGGATGTCCCCACCATCACCACGATGGCTCAGTGGGCGGTGGACGCCGATGTCCCTGACGATCTCGTCTATAAGCTGACCCAGGCACTCTGGGAAAAGGGCAAATTCGTGCTGCGCAAGAAAGGCGATGTGGCGGATGATTCACCCAGCGGGGCGGAAATCATGGCCGCCATCCATAGTGCCGGCAAACAGGTCCAGCTCAAGACCGCTTTGGAGGGGGTCGGGGCGGTTCCGCTCCATCCCGGCGCGGCCCGTTACTACCGGGAAAAGGGATTGATCAAGTAGAACTCTCGTGAAATTTTTCGGGAGGTATCCGGGCGCCGCCGAACGCGGCGCCCGGTTTTTATGAACGCCAGGAAGATCACGATAGCCGGATTGGCCGCAGCCGTCCTCCTCGGGATCGGCTTTTTCCCGCTGCACGTCCTGAAGATCGAGGCCCCGCGGGAAAACAAAACGGTCCACATCCGTCTCATCCGGCCGGACGACCGCCTGGCCATCGGGTTCATTCACTCGGTAGAACACTGTCCTGTCCGAGACTACTTCTCGATTGACGGGGCTTACCGCCTGGTACTCAGGGAAACCACGTTCGCCTCTTCGAACACCGGTCTCCCGTATGACCGCGGGCCGAATGAAACGCTCGTCAACGAAGTGACGCAATTCCGCCTCGGCAACCGGCATATCGTCTTTACAACGATTGACCTGTGGGTCAATAGGAAATACGACAATATGATCCGATTCGGAAATGAGAAAGAGCTGCCGTTGCCGTCCCTGGCGGGCGATACGCTCCTGAGGGTGCGCACTGTAAAGATCACCGCGGCGCGGTATCTCTTTTGGAGGATAGAATCCCTGTTTCGACAATCTCATTAAGGAGGATCGATATGGAAGGTGTTTTGAAAGGCGATGCCGTTCCGAACAACACCGATATGGGTTTGCTGGAGAAGATCGCCCAGTACGACCCCGAACTGAGATTCCGCCAGTTGACCGGCATCACCCTGAAGCTCGCCTTCGCCATGACGCTGGTTCTGTCCCTCTTCCATATCTACACGGCGGGGTTCGGCGTTCTCCAGGAATTTCGGCACAGGGCCTTCCACCTCTCCTTCGTCCTTCCGCTGGTCTTCATTTTTTACACGGGCAGGCACAAGACCGAGGGTTCCAAAACGCTTGTGTACGACCTGATCTACGCCCTGATCGGAAC
>JAHFBU010000145.1 GCA_023249795.1 Syntrophaceae bacterium | reverse complement strand
ACCCGCTCGACGAACGCGCCGGTGATCAACGCCGGGGTGATGACCGCGAACATCATCTGAAAGGCCGCAAAAAGCCCGTGCGGAATCGTCTTGCTGTAGTAGCCGTCCGGCAGCGGTCCCACCCCGTTCAATCCCATGAAATGCAATCCGCCGATGAATCCTTTGATGTCCGGACCGAAACAGAGCGAATATCCGTAAACCACCCACTGGACGCCGATCAGGGCCATGAAGATGTAACTCATGGTCAACGTGGAAAGGACGTTCTTGCGCCGCACCATTCCCCCATAGAAAAGCGCCAGGGCCGGGGTCATGAGCAGAACGAGAGAACAGCAAACCAGTATCCATGCCGTGTCGCCTGCGTTGATCTGATCAATCATGATATTCTCCTCTCCTGAGATTCTCGATGAATATAAGCAATAGCCTTGCCATTATCAAATGCTAATGATTATGAATCGATATAATTATGGTGTTCGTCAGAAGATACATATTTGTCTGCTGTCGGGAAAACTTTGTACATAATTGTGCCGGAATTCTTCATTTCATATCCCACGGCTGATACCGTCCCACGTGAGGAGGATTTTTTGTATTGCGTCCCCTATCCCCGCATGCTATGCAAAAGACGTTGGAATCGCACCCGGTCAGTGGACCCGCGGAGATCACAACTTTGTCGATTCGGCGGTTATCCCACGGCGGTGAGCCTGGAGGAGAAGAGATCAGCATCCATAACTTCGAAGAACTTGCCACATTGCATGCCGTCGCCAGGATCCTGGCGAAGCCGGGTGAACTGCGGGAGCAGATCGAGCAGGCTCTTCAGGAGATGAGCGACCGGTTGGGGATGCAACGGGGGATGATTTCCCTCCTCGATCGCGAGACGGGAGAGGCCTGGCTGGATGTCGCGCATAGCGTCGATATCAAGGGACGCGACGTAACCTACCAGCCCGGCGAGGGGATCACGGGCAAGGTTGCGCAAACCGGCAGACCCATGGCCTGCGCGAATCTCGGGAATGAGGCCCATTTCCTGGACCGGACCGGCGCCCGCCGGTTCCTGGATCGCTCGAAACTCTCCTTTCTCTGCGTGCCGATCGTCTACGATGACCGCGTCGTCGGAGTGCTTTCAGCTGACAAAGTCGCCCGGAAGGTGAAGAACCTGGACCGGGAACTGGCCATGCTCTCCTCGGTTGCCGAGCTTCTGGCCAAGGCGGTCCACAACCGCGCCATCGAGGAGGAGAACCGGCGCCTCCGACATATGCTCGGCCGTTTTCGGACGCCGTCGGAGGATATCGTCGGCCATTCCGGCGTGATGCAGGATCTTTTCGGGATGGTTGCCCAGGTGGCCGATTCCAACACGACGGTTCTGATCCACGGGGAGACGGGAACGGGAAAGGAGCTGATCGCAAGGGCGATTCACCGGAACAGTCCCCGCCTCAAGGGTCCGCTGGTCCAGGTCAACTGTGCGGCCATTCCCGACACACTGCTTGAAAGCGAACTCTTCGGCCATGAACGGGGTGCCTTCACCGGTGCACTCCTCCAGAGGCGCGGTCGTTTCGAAGAGGCCAACGGGGGAACGATCTTTCTCGACGAGGTCGGGGAACTCTCCGCCGCTGCGCAGGCCAAACTGTTGCGGGTTCTGCAGGAAAAGCAGTTTCAGCCCCTGGGCTCCTCCCGCGTGGTGCGCGTTGATGTACGGGTCATCGCGGCGACGAACCGAAACCTGGAGCAGGATCTCGCCACGGGACGCTTCCGGGCCGACCTCTTCTACCGGCTGAACGTCTTTCCCCTTTTCCTGCCGCCGTTGCGCGAGCGGGGAAGCGACATCATTCTTCTGGCCGACCATTTCGTGCTGAAATATACGAAGGAGATGGGAAAGCCGGTCAAGAAGATCTCGCCTGAGGTATCGGGCATCCTGCTGGCCTACCACTGGCCCGGAAACGTCCGGGAATTGGAGAACTGCATCGAACGAGCGATTCTGCTCGCTCCCGGCGATACGATCGAGCCGGCGCATCTGCCGCCTTCCCTGCCGCTCCGGTCGAAAAGCGTGGAGAAGAAGGAAGGGGGAAGACTCAACGCCTTCGTTAAGGCGCACGAACGGGATCTGATCATCAATGCCCTCCGGGAAACAAAGGGGAACCAGACCCGGGCGGCGAAACTGCTTGGAACGACGAAACGGATTATCCAGTACCGGATCCGGAAGATGGAGATCGATCACCGCTCCTTCCGCGCCCATGCAGGGAACGACAAGCTCACCGGGACGAAGGAAAGCTGATCGTCAAGCTGCCTGATGGCGGCTCGGCAGCGATACATATTTGTCCTTCTTTTTGGGAATACGACATTTTGGTTGCGTGTTCCCCACCCCTTTTCATCTCCATCGGAGATGGTAAAGAGGACCTCTCGTAATCCCTGCGCATTCTTCCGGCCGCACCCCCGCCGGTTTTCGGAATATGGCATGTTTTTGGCAGCTGAAATGGATACTGCAGGTCTTTCCACGGCAGGGATATGGCCGCCCCGGCGAAAGCTGTTGCTGAGGGACGGGACAAGGCGTCCACGTATATTATTAACAGGAGGAGGAAGTCATGGAGCTAACTGAAATTTTCGGATCGAACGTTTTTAGCGACAAGATTATGCAAGAGAGGCTGCCCAAGCAAATTTACAAGGCTCTCCGGGAGACCATTGAAAAGGACTTACCTCTGCGACCCGATGTTGCCGATGTGGTGGCAAATACAATGAAGGATTGGGCGCTCGAAAAGGGGGCGACCCACTATACGCACTGGTTTCAGCCATTGACGGGGATAACGGCGGAAAAACATGATTCATTCATCTCCGCGTCCGCTGACGGCGGGATCATCGTGGAGTTTTCCGGCAAGCAGCTGATCCAAGGCGAGCCGGACGCATCCTCTTTTCCGAGCGGCGGCCTGCGCAGCACCTTCGAGGCGAGAGGCTATACGGCCTGGGATTGCACCTCGCCCGCGATCCTCAAGACCGATGAAAGCGGAAACGTGACCTTGACGATTCCCACCGCCTTCATCTCCTACAATGGCGAAGCCCTCGACAAGAAGACCCCGCTGCTTCGATCGATGAAAGCCGTCTCCAAGCAGGCCTTGCGGGTTCTCCGGGCCCTGGGCAACACCACCTCCATGAAGATCACCTCCACCGTGGGTCCCGAACAGGAGTATTTCCTCGTGGACAAGGAGTTCTATCTGGACCGGCTTGATCTGATGCTGGCCGGTAGAACGATCTTCGGCGCACCGGCGCCCAAGGGGCAGGAACTGGAGGATCAGTATTTCGGAGCCATTAAAGACAGGGTTTCCGATTACATGAATGACCTCAATACCGAACTCTGGAAAATGGGCATCACCTCCAAAACCCAGCACAACGAGGTCGCCCCGGCCCAGTATGAGATGGCCCCCATCTTCGCCACGACGAACATTGCCACCGACCACAATCAGCTCGTCATGGAGACCATGCAGAAGGTGGCGCTGCGTCATGATCTGGTCTGCCTGCTTCATGAGAAACCCTACGCCGGCATTAACGGTTCCGGCAAGCACAACAACTGGTCCCTTTCCACGAATGACGGAATCAATCTGTTGGAACCGGGCCGCACGCCGAGCGAAAACGTCCAGTTCCTGTTGTTCCTGAGCGCACTGTTGAGAGCCGTGGACACCCATGCGGATATCCTGCGGGCGACCTGTGCCCATGCGGCAAACGATCACCGTCTGGGCGCCAATGAAGCGCCTCCGGCGATCATCTCCATCTTTATGGGCGATGAGCTGACGGACATCCTGGAAAAAATTTCCAAAGGCCAGAAGGTCACCGCCAGGGGCGCCCAGTTTGTCAATGTCGGCGTCGATACCCTGCCTGAGATTCCCAAGGACAATACCGACCGCAACAGGACCTCTCCCTTCGCCTTCACCGGCAACAAGTTCGAATTCCGGATGGTCGGTTCATCACAATCCATCGCCGGACCCAATGTCGCCCTGAACACGATCACGGCCCAGGCCCTCGACGAAATCGCCACGCGCCTGGAAAAGGCCAAAGACAAGAATGCCGAAGCGGCGGCGATCATCAAGGAGACCTACAAGAAACATAGCCGCGTGATTTTTAACGGGAACAATTATTCCGAGGCCTGGCCGAAAGAAGCCGCCAAACGCGGACTGCCCAATGTGACAAACTCCGTTGACGCCCTGAAAGCGTTCATTACGGACAAATCGATCAAGCTCTTTGAAAAATACGAGGTGCTCTCGCACAAGGAGATGCATTCCCGCTATGACATCTACGTTGAGACCTACGCGAAACAGATCAATATAGAGGCGCGGGCCGCCATCGACATGGTGAAGAAGCAGTTTATTCCCGCGGCAGCCGAGTATGCGACCTTTTTAGCCGAATCAATCTCCGCTTTTAAAGCCGTATCGGTCGCGGCTCCCGTTCAGCAAGATATTCTGAAGGACCTCGCAGGGCTGCTTGCATCGGCCTACAAGAACCTTGGAAAACTCGAAGCCGCGACGGCGAAGGCGCAGGAGATTGCCGAAACCGTGAAGAAGGCGGAAACGTATCGGGATAAAGTGATCCCGGCCATGCAGGCCCTGCGTATCGACATCGATGCTTTGGAGATGATTGTTCCGAGAGACATGTGGCCGGTGCCGACGTATGCGGAGCTGCTCTTCAAGCTTTAATCCAGGTGCGCGCCGCGGCGGGCGGCGCGAACCGGTGGAAGAGGACATCTTCGAGATGGACGAGAATGCGCGCGCAAAGGCGGGGATCACCTCGCTGCCGGGCAGCCTCTATGAAGCACTCTGCGCGGTGCAGGGGAGCAAGCTTGTCCGCGACACCCTCGGGGACCATATCTTCGAGAAATTCGTTGAAAACAAGAAGGTGGAGTGGGATCGTTTCCGGACCCACATCAGCCAGTTCGAAATCGACCGCTACCTGCCCATGCTCTAAGGCGGACAGGCGGAATGGGGACATGATGCCGCATCGTGTCCCCAGGGGAGTTGCCTTGGATTTTCCTTTACGAAAAGGGATCTTTCTGATAACTCCCCTTTTTCTTATGGTCATGAAGGAGCGGTGAAAACGATGCTCGGTAAGGGA
>JAHFBU010000144.1 GCA_023249795.1 Syntrophaceae bacterium | reverse complement strand
CGGCATCAGCCGTCCGCGACGATCATCATCGGCGGCCATATCAGCAACAAGGAAGGTCTTGCCGATATTATCGATGCGGACCATATCGTGCGAGGGGAGGGGATCCGCTGGTTTCAGCGCTACCTCGGCGAGGACGACCGACGGCCTATAAAACACCCCTTGGCGATATCGGGGTTCGGCGGAAGAATCATGGGGATCGATCTCGGAAACCGGCCCGGCGGCACGGCGGCAATCCTGATACCGTCGGTCGGCTGCCCGATGGGCTGTAACTTCTGCTCCACCTCCGCCCTGTTCGGCGGGAAAGGAAAGTTCGTCAATTTCTTCGAAACTGGCGATGAACTCTTTGCCGCCATGTGCGAGATGGAAAAGAAGCTGAAGGTGAAATCCTTTTTCACGCTGGATGAGAATTTTCTCCTCCACAAGAAGCGGGCGCTCCGTCTCCTGGAACTGATGGAGGAAAGCGGCAAGAGCTGGGCTATCTATGTCTTCAGCTCCGCACGTGTTCTGCAATCCTATACCATCGATCAGCTCGTGAGGCTGGGGATCGGCTGGGTCTGGATGGGGCTGGAAGGGGAGGAGAGCGCCTACGACAAGCTCCAAGGCGTGGATACGCGGGCGCTCGTCACACAGTTGCAGGACCACGGCATCCGCGTCCTGGGTTCATCGATCATCGGGCTTGAAAGCCACAGGCCGGAGAATATGGACGCCATAATCGACTATGCCGTAAGCCACGAAACGGTCTTCCACCAGTTCATGCTCTACACGCCGATTCCGGGGACGCCCCTGTACGAGAAACACAAAGCGGATGGATCGCTCCTGCCGGAGACGGAGTTTCCCGTTGCCGACGCCCACGGTCAGTATCGCTTCAACTACCGCCACCCGCATATTCTGAATGGCCAGGAAGAAAAATATCTTCTGGATGCCTTCGGGAAGGACTTTGCGGTGAACGGTCCGAGTCTGCTCCGGATGATCCGGGTTCTTCTGAACGGCTGGTTGAAGTATCGACATGATCCGCGCCGGCGCGTCCGGAATCGTGTCGCCTGGGAGGTGCTCCCGCTGCGATCCACGTACGCGGGCGCTGTCTGGGCCATGAGGAAGTGGTATCGAAACGATCCGCGCCTGATGGAAAAAGCCGATCGGCTGCTTCAGGACATCTACGCCGCATTCGGCTGGAAAACGCGCATCATCACCCCGCTTGTCGGGCGGTTTGCCTGGTTTGCCCTGAAGCGGGAAGAGGCGCGCCTTGACGCGGGTATGACCTATGAACCCACTTGCTTCCGAGAGAGGAATGAAGCGGCCATCGCGCTGGAAAAGGCGCATTGCGCCAGGCGCAAAAAAGAGAAGGCAGCAGACATGACCGCCGTTGCCGGTTTGCCGGCGACGAGCTTCGGGGAATAGCGCCAAAGATAAATCAAGCGAGATACGTCTGGGACATGTTCCGGACTCCCGAAGGGATCGGAAAAATCGGGGACGTGATGCGGAAGCCCAAAGGAAAGGATGTCGGGGACATGTTCCGGACTCCCAAAGGAAAGGATGTTGGGGACATGTTCCGGAAGCCCGAAGGGATCGGAACGTGTCCCCGGAGCACCGGACCATAAGCGTCAAATAGGCAAAGCCGAAATAGCAGTTCCTCCCTGCCAATCCGCTCGATCAAAATACACCTTGACAACATTGCGGAATTTCCCATACTGGCCTCACCCGTATGAAGCAGCAATCTTCTGCTATTTCGTACGGCAGAAGCTGACGCGTTAGGGTCTCTATCGATCCGGACGGGCGGTGATGTCGCGGGCGATATGCGCCTCGCCCCTGGCAGTCACTGCAAACTACAGAAAAGGCCACCCCATGACAAAACAAACCACCCGAATCCTCTTAGTCCCTGCCTTGATTTTATTCTTGCTGTTTTACAGTGCCACGGTGCAGGCCGCTCCGGAGGCGGGAGGGATAACCGTTGCCGAGAAGACTCCCGTTGTCAAGGAACTTGTCAAGAGTTCTCAAAGCTGGAATGGGGAGGCTTTGCCTGCCTATCCACAGGGTCAGCCTGAAATCAGGATTTTGCGGATCGGCATTCCCGCCGGAGCCCGGCTTGAGACTCACAGCCATCCGGTGATCAATGCCGGCGTGCTGTTGACCGGGGAACTCACGGTCGTGGCCTTGGACGGTAAGACGCTGCATCTTAAGGCGGGAGATCCCATCGTCGAGGTGGTGAACACGCTGCACTATGGCATCAATGAAGGAAAGGTTCCCGCGGAGATCATCGTCTTTTATGCAGGAACTGTCGGCGCGCCGGTAACCGTTGTCAAACCGCGATGATTTTCGGATAAGAAGAAGGAAGACAGTCTTCTTCCCTGCCGCCAGGGCCTACTTCACAGACGAAGAGGATCAGATGATGCTGATGGAGTTCCGGGAGTTTGACCGTAAGATGATTCACGAAAAGTACAGAACCGTGGTCGAAGGGTTACCGGTGAAAGGAGAGTAAGATGAAGGCACTCGTTTATGCGGCGGCAGTTTTGGTTGTGTTCGGGCTTTTCATCTCCTCTTCGGCAGATAATGCATATGCGCAGTTCGGCATGGAGAGGTTGTTGCGGGGTAATGATCCGGAACAGGTTTCGCCGCCGCCACCGCAAGATCAATCTGAGCCGGAAGGCGCACCGGAGATAAATGTCGTCAGTCCGGACACGGGAGAGCCGCCGCCCCCTGTGCCTCCCCCAAAAGCCATGGACACCCCCGGCAAGGAGCCCTCGGCTGATCCGGCCAATGAAGCCGCACCGGGCGCTCCTGGCGGCGCAGCAGGTGAACCGAATTGAGGCGACCCTCAACCATTATGTTCATATTGGAGGCCATTCCGACGGCGTGGGCGCGAAACAAGAGAAGTCAGAAGCCGGCAGGTGGATATATAGTTCCCAGGTGGATAGCACAGCGGATATTTTTTACCCATATTTTTCTGTAGGGCGTTTAGTGAGGGTGCAAGCTATTCGCACGCAAATATTTAATGTTAATCTCATATCTGCAATTTCATTTTTGTGGGAAGCAGGCGGCACACTCTTTGCTCGATAACTTGTACTACTCGATGGAGAATCAAAATGAAAATCTCGATATGTGGGGAGAGGTCCGGTAGGCATCGGACAGAACGGCGGGTGCCCGTAGCCCTCGTCTTGTTTTCGCTTCTTCTGGCCGTCCTTGTGGTGTCGGCATGTTATCCCGTACCCTATCGGCCCATTCCTCGATACGTGCCCAGGCAGACCGTCGCGGCCCCGAAGGTTCTTCCAACGCAGGTCTATTTTTACCCGAAGGCGGGCCAGACCGCCGAGCAGCAGTCCCGCGATCACTACGAATGCTACAACTGGGCGGTTCAGCAGACCGGTTTCGATCCGGGCCGGTCGGCGATCCCGACGGACGAACGCGTCCGGGTCGTGCCGATGCCGCCGCCGGGGCATGACTCCGCTACGCTGGCCGTGGCCGGCGCAGTGCTGGGTGCGCTCATCGGCGGACCGCGGCACGCTCTGGGGGGCGCCCTGATCGGCGCATCCGGAGGGGCTATTGCCGGCGCCGCGTCGGATTCGGCGAGGGCGGAATCCGCCCGCCAACAGGAGGAAGCCTATGCCGCTCAAGATCGGACACGCGATGCCCGGCTTTATAAAGAAGCGTCCGGTTTCCGGCAGGCGATGTCGGCCTGCCTCGAAGGCCGCGGCTACAGTGTGCGGTGAGGGAATATTGATCGATAACTCTGATCGGATTTTACGGAGGAGAGAGCCATGAACCGCAATTATAGAACCAAACGGTGTTTTGCATTCGGGCTGATTGCGGCCCTGTTGTGGGGCACAATGCTGTCCGGATGGGTGTGGGCTGCGCCGCATCCTGATCGTTCCGGTCGCGATAAGTCATTTCAGCGTCCCGTCGCTGTGCGACCGGATATGCGCCGTTCGGATATGCGCCAAGTCCAGGATTCCCGATATCACCACGACCGTTCCTACCCGGCCCGGGGTCAGGTAATCAGGGCATTGCCCCGCGACCACCGGGTGGTGGTTCACGGCGGCGCACGGTACTACTTCTCCGGTGGTGCATGGTACCGCCCGCAGGGGTCGCACTTTGTGGTCGCCATGCCTCCGATCGGTCTCTTCTTGCCTTTCCTGCCCCCCTTCTACACGACGGTCTGGCTGGGCGGTGTACCTTACTACTATGCCGATGAAGTTTATTATGCGCACCGGGGGGACGGTTATGTCGTCGTCGAGCCGCCGAAGGAGGAAGTCAGTCAGGCGCCGCCGCCGGCGGACCAGATGTTCATCTATCCCCGGCAAGGCCAGAGCGAGAAACAGAAGGCGGACGATCGTTATGCATGCCACCAATGGGCGGTTAGCCAGACCGGTTTTGACCCGACGCAGCCGCCCGGCGCTTCGCCCGAATCACAGAAGATCGAGAAGCGCGCGGACTATCAGCGGGCAATGTCCGCCTGCCTCGACGGCCGCGGGTACACCGTAAAATAGATGGATCCGGTATTTACCGGAGGGAATGCCGACGGATCATCGGGAACGGGTTTACATTTACAAACCCCGCAGCCACTCGGGCTTCAGACTGATTTCTCCCCGCAGGGCCGCATCGATCAGGTCGAGGGCCTTTTGCTTGCCGCTGGGCAGCTTCGCCTTGACCGGCAGGTAATTGGAGGCGTGGTTCGAGAAGAAATAGCCCCGCGTCAGATCGGTCGCGGCGATCATCTCTCGCAATTCCCTGAGCAACCCGGTTGCGTCGGGCAATTCAAACGCCCCGTTCACACAATCATCGTGGAGCGGTGTTCCGGGAATAAGCATCACCGTCAGGGCCCCGACAAAATCGGGGTCCATGGCGCTCAACAGCTCTCCCGTTGCCCGGGCATGCCGGAGCGATTTCTCGCGGCCGCCGATGCCCAGAAGAACCGTGACCGACAACTGGATGCCCGCCTCCTTGACCCGTCGCCCCATTTCAATGCAGGTCGCAGCCGAAGAACCCTTGTGGATTGCGGTTCGGATCTCGTCATCGCCGCTTTCGACGCCGTAATACAGGATGCCGAGGTTGTTTTCGCGCAGTTGTTTGAGCTCTTCCACGGATTTCATCCGGACGCTCTTGGCGT
>JAHFBU010000143.1 GCA_023249795.1 Syntrophaceae bacterium | reverse complement strand
GCCAAGGGTGGAAGTTTCCGTCCGACCTGCTCCAGAAAGCGGGCAACCGCCGGGGCGGAGCCTTCCACCTCGGCGACGACGCCGTCTGAACGGTTCCGGACAAATCCGGCCAGATCGTTTTCCCTCGCCTGCCGCCAGATGAAGGGACGAAAGCCAACCCCCTGGACCGTTCCCTTGAAGAGAAAGCGTTTTCGGATGATCATCCCACTCATTTTTTTCCGATGATTCAAACGTGACGGAGGCGTCGGGGAGATGTTCCGGAAGCCCGAAGGGATCGGAACGTGTCCCCGGAACAACTATCCCCGAATTAAGTATACTGTCCCCTAAACTCCGTGTCCCCTAAACTCCGACCACCCGGGCGACCCGCTCAGAAAGCCAGCCGAACCAGCCGTCGAGACCGGCCCCGGTCCGGCAGGAGACCTCGAAGATGGTCAGATCGGGATTGAGAGCCCGGGCGTCCCGCAGGGCCTTGTCCCGGTCGAAGTCGAGATGCGGCATGAGGTCGATCTTGTTGAGGAGCATCACGGCCGAGTTCTGGAAGATCAGTGGGTATTTCGATGGCTTGTCGGCCCCCTCGGGGGTGCTCAGAATCATGATCTTGACATCTTCGCCGACCCGGAACTCGGCGGGACAGACCAGGTTTCCCACATTCTCGACGATCAGCAGATCAATGGCGTCCAGATCGAGTCCCGACATCCCCTCCCGGACCATGTTCGCGTCGAGGTGGCAACCCCCGCCGGTGTTGATCTGGACGGCGGGGATTCCCAGGGCGGCCACCCGGTCCGCGTCGCAGGTGTCCTGGATGTCTCCTTCGATGACTGCGATCCGATAGCGGTCGCGGAGCGCCTCGATGGTCCGCTCCACGAGGCTGGTCTTGCCCGCCCCCGGGGAACTCATCAGGTTCATCACGAATATCTTTTTTTGATTGAACAGCGACCGGTTTTCATCCGCGATCCGGTCATTGGCATCGAGTATGTTTTTGACCACCTGGATCTTCATGCCGTCATCTCCTTCTTCTTTTCTCAATTTTGAAAATTGTGATCCTGCGGGCGCGCATTGGAGATTTTTCGGGGCACCCTGCCCCCGCAGTGCAGCGTCCGCGAGAACGATTGTTTGAGCGCGAAGCGCGAGTTTCGTTCTTGCAGCGAAGCGAGGAGGCGCAGGGTCGAAAAATATCCAGCGCGACAAAGGATTGCGATTTTCAATTTTCTCCCCTCACCCATAGCGGTAACGGGCGGAACAGGTTCCCTCCGAGGAGACCATGCACGGTCCGACGGGGTTGGCCGGCGTGCAGAGACGCCGGAAAAGGGGACAGTCCGCGGGTTCCATGATCCCCCGGAGGATCTCGCCGCAGGCGCATCCCGGGATCTCCTCGGAGGCCAACTCCGGGACCTCAAACCGCCGCAGGGCGTCGAATTCACCGAAGGCCTCGCGGAGAAAAAGCCCGCTTTGCCCGATGGTTCCCAAGCCCCGCCATTCTGCGTCCCCCGCCTCGAAGAGCTCGTCCATCAGGGCCATCGCCCTGGGGTTGCCCTCCGGCCGGACTGCGCGCTTGTACTGGATCGCCACCTCATATCTGCCGGTTTCGACCTGTTCCAGAAGCATGAGTATCCCTTCGAGAACGTCGGTGGGTTCAAACCCCGCGATGACGGCGGCCTGCCCCGCTTCGGGAAGCATGGCATAGGCGCCCGCACCGAGGACCATGCTGACATGGCCGGGGCAGAGGAATCCGTCCAGTTTGAGTTGCGGATCGGCGATCAGGAGGGTCAGCGCAGGCGGGACCACTTTGTGAACCGAAAAGAGTGACAGGTTGGCGATGCCTTTCTGCCCCGCGGCCCGGATCATGGATGCGACGGTGGGGGCGGTCGTTTCAAAACCAATCCCCATGAAGATGACCTCGCGGTCGGGCGCGGCTTCCGCGAATGCAATGCCGTCCATCGCCGAAGAGATGACCCGGATGTCGGCCCCTTCGGCCCGCAGCCGCTGGAGACTCGCCCCTTTCGTACCGGGAACCCGCATCATGTCGCCAAAGGTGGCGAAAATCACGTTCTCCCTCGCGGCCAGATGGAGGGCAGTATCAACGTCCCGGATCGCGGTCACGCAGACGGGGCATCCGGGACCCGATATGAGGCGTATGCCGGGGGGCAGCAGGCCGCGGATCCCGTACCGTCCGATCGCCTGGGTGTGGCTGCCGCAGACCTCCATAAACGTCACGGGCCTTCCGATTCCGGCCGCCCGTTCGGCGATCCGCTTCAGCAGCCCCTGGGCGAGGTGAGAATCCCGGTATTCGTCAATATATTTCATGATCGATGATCTCTTTCAAAAAGGCCAGATTTTCCTTGGCGAGCTCTTCATCGATCTTGTGCAGGGCAAAGCCGGCATGGCAGATCACGTAATCGCCCAGTTGCACCTCCTCGTCGATGAGGTCAAGACAGACCTCCCGCCGGGTGCCGCTGATGTCGATGACGGCAAAACGCTTTTCATCGATGGAAAGAATTTTGCCGGGAAAGGCAATGCACATAGTATCTCCTAATCTACATCCATCTCCAGAAGCTTGAGCTCCTCCGTGCCGCCCGCCAGGATAACTTCCCCGCCGCCGCAGAGGGGACAGAGGGACAGGAAGCCTTCGGAATGGGACTCCTGTTCGCAGACATTGCAGTAAAGCACGGCAGGGCGGATGTCAAATTCCAGCCGCGCCCCCTCGGCCTTCGTCCCCCGTGACTGGATCTCGAATGTGAATTCGAGTGCGCCCGGGTCGATGCCGGCGAGACGTCCGAAAGAAAGCTTGAGAACGTTCACGCGGCTGAATCCTTCCCGGCGGGCGTAATCCTCCACGATATCGATCAGAGACTGGGTGAGGGAAAGCTCATGCATCCCCGCCGATCCTCTCCGGAATAATGTTATGGACCGCAAGTTCGGCGAGGAGAAGGGCCTCCATCTCCGGGAATTTTGCCCGCACCGCCGGGGTCATCTCCAGGTCCATATCACCGATCCGCCCCGGTACCACACACAGAAAGGTCATCTCCGGACACTCCCCCATCATCTCCAACTTGCACAGCACGTCGGAAAATTTCACCTCATGGGCGGATGTCGGCGGCGGGAGATGAGCCTCCATCTCTTTTTGGGTGAAACGGTAGAGGGAGCCGGGGGTATCGTCCAGCCGGATGCAGTCGATGACGATCACATGCGCCGCGCGGCAGATCGGATCCAGAAGGGCGTAGCCCATCGTCCCGCCGTCGACGATCTCCGCCTCCGGGGGCAGACGGTACCGCCCTTCGAACCAGCGAACAAAGTGGACGCCGAACCCTTCATCTCCCATCAGGATGTTTCCCAGCCCCAAAAGAACGGTCGGTCTTTTCCCCATCGGACGCCTCGAAAAAAGGGGGGAGCGACGCTCCCCCCTTTAGATTGGTTGTAGTTCTTAACCCCTAATCGTTCGACCGGCGGAACACCGTGCCGCTGATCATCGACGATACGGTTCCCTCCTTCATGACCACATCGTGCCAGAAGGCCATGTAAACGTGAACCGGCAGGAAGAGGATGACGCCCCACATCAGGATGTGGTGAATCCATCGGACGGTTGCAAGACCTCCCATCCAGTTTCCGAAAGGCTTGACGAGTTTATAAACGAAGGCCGTCAGCCCCGCATCATATCCTGCCCCCATCAGGATCAGCCCCGTCAGGACCATCAAAAAGGCCATTGCAAAAAATCCCAGATAGGCCAAAGACTGAAGTGGGCCGTAGAGGTGGGTACGCAATGGATGTTCCTTCGAAAAGAAAAGGTAGAACCGGATCTGCCGGAGCCCGTTCTGCAAGTTTGTGCAGGCAAGAAAATCCTTGCAGTCGGCATGGAACCGGGAGAAGAAGGCCAGGTAGAGCCTCCAGAGCATGAGGAAGGAGAGGCTGACTCCGAACAGGATGTGCCAGAAGCGGACATCCCCCATAAACATTTTGTTTACGGTCTCTCCCTCGGAGATGGTGAAGGGGTCGGCAATGTAAAACCCCGTCGCTATCAGGATGAGGATGGAACCGACCACGAGCCAGTGGTTGAAACGGATGGCCACGGACCATTCTTTTATCGGTGTAATTTTTTCCACGGCTGCCTCCTTTCAGGACACCTTGAACTTCCGGATCGTGTCCGATTTCGGATCGATGATGTGGACCGCGCAGGCCATGCAGGGATCGAAGGAGTGGATCGTCCTCAGAATCTCCAGAGGCTGGTCCGCTTTGGCCAGCTTCGTACCGATGAGGGACTCCTCATAGGGGCCGCGCTTTCCGCCCTTATCCCTGGGGGAGCAGTTCCAGGTTGAGGGAACCACGGCCTGGTAATTGGCGATCACCTTGTTCTCGATCCGGATCCAGTGGCCCAGGGCGCCACGAGGAGGTTCCGTGAGGCCGCGCCCTTCGCCCTTCTCGGGAACGTCGCAGCGGGTCCAGGTCCGGGTGTCGCCGGCCTTGATGTTGGCCACAAGTTCATTAACCCATCCCCCGATGTGGTCCCCCACATATTTGGTTTCCAGCGCCCGGGCGGCGGTCCTTCCCAGCGTCGAGAAAAGCACGGTCGCGGGCAGCCCGGTGGCCTTCAGGGTCGAATCCACGAGCCCCTTGATCTCCGGATGTCCCTGCGAATAGGCGACGATGAAGCGGGCCAGGGGGCCGACCTCGTAAGGCTGGCCGTCATAACGGGGCGCCTTGCACCAGGAATACTTTTCGTCACCCTTGACGTTTCCTTTAGCGTCGTATCCCGTGTATTCGGGCTCCGTCGTTCCCTGATAGGGGTGCTGGGGTGCCGAACCCTTGTACCAGGAGTGGGTGGCCTCTTCGGTGATCTTCGCCTCGTCGAGCTTCAGCGGCTTGGCCAGATCGCGGTTCTTCACGACACCTCTCGGGAACAGGAGTTTTCCCCCATCATCATCCAGCGGAAAGCCGCCGTAGGCGAGGTAGTTCTTCACGCCGCCGCCGATCCCCTGGAGACCCTCATCCTTGTAGTAGGTCGCCGCAAGCAGGACGTCGGGGATGTAGGCTGTTTCCACAAAGGCCTTGATCTCCCCGAGCCGGAAGAGGTACTCGCCGATCCGGTGGGCATCGAGATCCGCGATGGACGTGACGCCGCCGACGAC
>JAHFBU010000142.1 GCA_023249795.1 Syntrophaceae bacterium | reverse complement strand
TCTCGACGTTCCGGTGCTCAGATACGGAGGCCCTGTTCAACGGCAAGCGGGTTGCCCGTTTCGTGAATATCCAGGTCGTGGCTTTGCGCAAGCTGGCGATGCTCAACCGGGCGGAGAATACGGAAGATCTTCGCATTCCTCCCAATAACAGGCTGGAGCAATTAAAACGCGACCGGGCCGGGCAATGGAGCATCCGCATCAATGATCAATGGCGTCTATGCTTCCGCTTCGAGGACGGCCATGCCTACGACGTTGAGATTGTCGATTACCATTGAAGGAGAGTGACCATGTTGCGCGAAATACCTTACCCTACCCCCGGCGAAATCTTGCTGGAGGAATTTTTGAAGCCGATGGGGATTACACAGTACCGGCTTGCCAAGGAAATCGGGGTGCCGCAGCGGCGCATCGGCGAGATCATCGCGGGCAAGCGGTCCGTGACCGTCGATACCGGTTTGCGCCTGTCCCGCTTCTTCGGTACCAGCGACCGTTTCTGGGTTGGCTTGCAAACCGATCACGATACGGCGCAAGCCAAAGACGCCCTCTCTGAGGTGTTGTCGCGCATTCATCGTTTCGAGTCCGTTCATGTTTAACTGTTTCAAGAGGTGATTCATTGGAAAAGATGAGGATCAGCAAGGAGGAGGTGGCCCATGTGGCGCACCTGGCGAGGCTGGAGTTCGGCGCGGAGGAGGTGGAAAAATTTACCACGCAGTTGAACGACATCCTCCTGTACATGGACAAATTGGGCGAGGTCGATACGGTCGGTGTCGAGCCGGTGACCCACGCGATTGCCCGGAAGAACGCCTTTCGCGACGACAAGGTCGGCGTGTCCCTCCCCCCGGAGGTCTCCCTGGCCAATGCCCCGGGGGGGCGCGGAGGATGCTTTCTGGTGCCGAAGGTTATTGAATGATCGGGTTCCTGGGACATGATGCGATGCCTTCGGGCTTCCGGAACATCTCCCGACACCAAATTTCGACTTTCATAGAAGGAATAGGACAGCGATGGAATTATACGGGTTGACGATTCACGAACTTCAGGACCGGCTCAGGGCGGGAGAGACCACCTCCGCGGAGATCACCGCCTCCGTCTTCGGCCGGATTGACGCCGTTGAAAAGGAGGTTCGCTCCTACATCACGCTGATGCGGGAGACAGCCATGATTGAGGCGCAGGCGGCGGACGTGAAGATTCGAAAAGGCGATATCGGCATATTGACCGGGATTCCCATCGCCTTAAAGGATCTTCTGTGCACGAAGGGGGTACTGACGACGTGCGGCTCCCGGATCCTCCAAAACTTCATACCGCCCTACGACGCGACCGTCGTGGAGAAGCTGCGGGAGGCGGGCGCGGTCTTCACCGGCAAAACCAACATGGATGAATTCGCGATGGGCTCCTCCACGGAGACCTCCTTCTTCGGTGTGACGCGGAACCCCTGGGATCTCGAACGGATCCCCGGCGGCTCCAGCGGCGGCTCCGCGGCGGCGGTCGCGGCGGACGAATGCATCGCGTCGATCGGATCGGATACGGGCGGCTCGATCCGCCAGCCGGCGGCCCTCTGTGGCGTCGTCGGGATGAAGCCGACCTACGGCCGGGTTTCCCGCTTCGGCCTGATCGCCTTTGCCTCGTCGCTCGACCAGATCGGCCCCTTCACGAAGGATGTGGAGGACTGCGCCATCATGATGAACGTCCTTGCGGGATATGACCCCAAAGAGTCGACCTCGGTACCGGAGGATGTTCCCGATTACCGGCAGTTTCTGAACAAAGGGATAGGAGGCTGGACCGTCGGTATTCCGAAGGAGTATTTTATCGACGGGATCGACCCGGAGGTCGAGGCGGCCGTCCGCCGGGCGATCCGGGTCGTCGAGGAGGCAGGGGCAAAATGCATCGAGATCTCGCTTCCCCACACCGAGTACTGTCTTGCCGTTTACTACATCGTCGCCCCGGCGGAGGCGTGCTCCAACCTCGCCCGCTACGACGGCGTGAAGTACGGCTTCCGCTCCGAAGAGGGCCGCGATCTGATGGAGATGTACAAGAAGACCCGCGCGGCAGGCTTCGGCGCAGAGGTGAAGCGGCGGATCATGATCGGCACCTACGCCCTCTCGTCGGGTTACTATGACGCCTACTACAAAAAGGCGTCCCAGGTACGGGCACTGATCAAGCGGGATTTCGACGAGGCATTTACCCGGTGCGACGTGATTCTGACCCCGACAACGCCCACCCCGGCCTTCAAGGTCGGCGAGCGCACCGACGATCCGATGCAAATGTACCTGTCCGACATCTTCACGATTTCAACCAACCTGGCCGGGGTTCCGGGAATCTCCGTTCCCTGCGGCTTCACCACCGCCGGACTTCCCGTCGGCGTACAGTTCCTGGCGGGCCATTTCCAGGAGGGAAGGCTCATCCAGTTCGCCTCGGCCTATGAAAAGCAGGCCCATATCGAGCAAAGGAGACCCAAGCTATAATGGAATTTGAACCGGTCATCGGGCTGGAGATCCATGCCCAGCTTCTCACGGATACGAAGATCTTCTGCGGCTGCTCGGCGAAATTCGGGGCCGCGCCCAACACCCACACCTGTCCCATCTGCCTGGGAATGCCCGGCGTCTTGCCGGTGCTCAACCGGAAGGTCGTGGAATATATGATCCGGATGGCTCTTGCGACCCACTGCCGGATCAACACCGAGTGCAACTTCGCCAGAAAAAATTACTTTTACCCCGATCTGCCCAAGGGCTACCAGATCTCTCAGTATGCCCATCCGCCCGCCGAGCACGGTTGGATCGAGCTGGAAATCAACAGCGGAAAGAAACGGATCGGGATCACGCGGATCCACATGGAGGAGGACGCGGGGAAACTGATGCACGACGAGCGCAATCCCGTGAGTCTGGTCGATCTGAACCGTACGGGCGTGCCTCTCATCGAGATCGTCAGCGAACCGGACATCCGGAGTGCCGAGGAGGCCGCGGCCTACCTCCGGCGACTTCACGAAACCATCGTCTATGTCGGGATCTGCGACGGAAACATGGAGGAGGGGAGCTTCCGCTGCGACGCGAACGTCTCCCTGCGGCCGAAGGGTGCGGAGAAATTCGGGACGCGGACGGAACTCAAGAACATGAACTCCTTCCGGAACGTTCAGCGCGCCGTCGAGTACGAGATCAAGCGTCAGCAGTATGTTCTGGAGAGCGGCGGCGTGGTGGCCCAGGAGACCCGCCTGTGGGACGACACGGCTGGTGTGACGCAGCCCATGCGTGGCAAGGAGGAAGCCCACGACTACCGCTACTTCCCCGATCCTGACCTCGTTCCCGTTGTGATCGACGAAGCCTGGATCGACGAGATCCGCGGCAGCCTGCCCGAACTGCCGTTGGAGAAGCGGGAGCGGTTCATGCGCGATTACCTGATTTCCTCCTACGACGCGGGGGTGCTGACCGTAAGCCGTGCACTCGCCGACTATTACGAAGAGGTTGTCCGTCTTTCCGATCAGCCGAAGATCGCAGCCAACTGGGTCATGGGCGACGTCCTTCGGTTTTTGAACGAGGAGAAGAAGGATGTCCGGGAGTGTCCCATCGCGCCGGCCTCTCTTGCCGCAATGATCCGTCTCATTCAGGGGGGAACGATCAGCGGGAAGATGGCCAAGGAGGTCGTCGAGGCGATGTACAAAACCGGGAAGCCGCCGGAGGAGATCGTCAAGGAGCAGGGGCTCGTCCAGATCACGGACGAAGTCGCCTTGGCCCGGACGCTTGCCGAAATCATCGGAAAGAATCCGGCCCAGGTCGAGCAGTACCGGGCCGGAAAAGAGAAGGTGTTCGGCTTCTTCGTCGGCCAGGCGATGAAGGCGACCCAGGGGAAGGCCAATCCTCAGCTAATCAACGACCTCCTGAAAAAGATGCTGGCGGGGTGAGGAGCCCCTCTTTTTTTGTTTCACACCGACACCCGTTATCAGGGGACAAGGGACATCAGATGAAATATACGTCAAAAACGGATCAAGAACTGATCGAAGAAAATTCTGCGCTGAAACAAAGAATCAGGGAACTGGAACATTCTGAAGGCGAGCGCAGGCGGGCGGAAGAGGCGCTGCGGGAAAGTGAGGAGAAGTTCAGGACCTTCACTGAGAACATGAATGACATCCTCTGGACGACCGATATTGAAATGAAGACCACTTACGTGAGTCCGTCCATAGAGAAGGTGTTGGGCTTCACCGTAGAGGAACGGATGAAGCAACCCCTCACGGAACAAATGCCGTCTGAGACATTACGGATGGCTGCCGAGACGCTGCTCGAAGAGCTGCAGCACGACGAGGAAAGAGACCCCGACAGGCACATATCTCTTGAACTCGATTTCCTCCATAAAGATGGAGCTGTCAGGTGTCTGGAGACCTCGTTGTCTTTCATCCGCGACGGGAACGGGAAACCGTCCGGAATACAAGGGCTGTCCAGGGATATCACCGACCGCAAGCGGGCGGAGAAGGCGTTAATTGAGAGTGAGGAGAAATTCCGAAAGGCTTTTTATACCAGTCCGGATTCCGTAAACATCAACCGTCTCGAAGACGGCATGTATGTCTCCATCAATCCGGGATTTACCAGTATCATGGGATACACGGAAGAGGACATCATCGGAAAGACCTCCATAACAAATAATATATGGGAAAATATCGCGGACCGACAAAGACTGGTGGACGGATTGACAAAGGACCGGAAAGTCACCAATCTGGAAGCCACTTTTCGAATGAAGAGCGGGGATATCCGACGGGGATTGATGTCGGCCTCGGTAATCGATCTCAATGGCGTGCCCCATATTCTCAGCATTACCCGCGACATCACCGACCGCAAGCGGGCGGAGGAGGAACTTCAGAATACGCTTAAGAGTCTCCGGGAGGCGGTGGGAACGACCATCCAGGTCATGGTCACGGCTGTGGAGACCAGGGATCCCTATACGGCCGGTCACCAGCTCCGGGCGACGGATCTCGCTCGTGCCATTGCAACGGAGATGGGACTTCCCCATGAACAAATCGAGGGTATCCGCATGGCCGGTTCCATCCATGACATTGGAAAACTTTACATTCCTTCGGAGATCTTGTCCAAACCCGCCAAGCTGACGGAAATCGAGTTTTCCCTGGTTAAGGAACATTCCCAAAAAGGGTACGAGATTCTGAAGAACGTG